>NZ_JBDJLM010000003.1:0-178204 GCF_039673365.1 Pseudomonas sp. TWI923
GCTGTGTAACGTTCGCGTCACCCCCCCCACCCTCGGGGGTGGAACCACCCGGGGCCCACCCCCCCCCCCCGGGTTGGGGGGGGGCGCGGGATTGCCCCGCGATGGCCCTCAAGTTCAACCTTGAGCGAATTTCATCTCACGGGTCTCGCCCATCAACAACTGCGCATTCGCCTCGGTCACCTCACGGATGTAATCCCACAGCAGGGTAATCCGCTTGAGCTTGCCGAGATGCAATGCGCCTCCCGCATGAAATCCAACTGCAAGGCCAGGTTGGCGCCAATCTCGCCGTCGCAAATGGCGCATTGGGCTGCTGCGCAAATGACTTGAAGCCTGTGTGTCTCCGGAATGGCAGGCAGATGCTGCTCGCGGTACGCCGTTCGGACGTATTCCGCGACAGGGCCGCAAGGCGGCCCCAATGATGCAGGTTTTACTGCCCCAAGGTCACCCCTTCTCCGTCATAGCCCCCATCTTGCCGACCTGCTCGCTGGCCAGCCGACTGATGATCCGGATCGCCTGATGAATCCCCGCCGTATTGCGAAAGCTCAGCTGCGGGTTGTGCTCGCACTCCAGCACCTCGTCATGCTGGACCAGCGCTTCACCGAGCAATTCGAGGGTCCAGGCGTAGCTTTGGATGGTGGACAGGCGTTCGTGGTCAGTCATGGGATGCCTCCCGGTTTGCGCGGGTGGCGAGGGATTGGCTGTCGATTGGGTAGAAGGTTGGAGAAGGGGGCGCCGCGGGGGATGGGCGGCGGAGAGCGGATGCGAGGATCCTCAGTATCGTGGTGGTCATGCATGAGTTCCTTTCGTTATGGAACTGCCACCGCTCGCGGCCAAGCAAGTTTAGGTGGCAGCAGTACGCGGGTTGGCCGACCGGGACGAAAGGGGCCCGGCACACCCGAAGGTGTCCCGCGCACCACCGCCATAACGCGACATCGCGGGCACAAAAAAAAGCGCCTGCGATGAAGACTGGGCGCTGCTGCGCCTTTCGATTCCGACCGGCCAAGGTCGCGTCGCCGATACTCCGGCGACTGGGGAAATCTATCTCTGTTGGGCGCAAGGCGCAACCTTGGGGGGCTGACTTTGGGAGATTTCCCGCAGCGCGATATCGGTTATGGGCCTTTCCTAGGGTAACGAGCATGTGGAGATCTATAACCGACTGCAAGTTCCAAGCATTCAAGCCAAATGAGCGGGAGATCATTATGAACACTGTGCTACCCCCAAAACCGAATGGGCGGACATCAGTGCCACCCAGCCGCAGAGACTGAGCGTGAACATTGATAGGTTCAGTGATCGAGCCTGCACCTCTTGATGAACGACAGGCTTTCGTGGCAAATAGCCAGACCGGAACGGATCCGCTATGGATAGGCTTATGAACGCTAACGATTGGCTGGAGCAGCTTGACCGACACTTAGCCTCACCTTGTCTGACTTGGCTCTTAGGAGCAGGCGTGAGCTTTGGGGCAAAGATTCCCTTGATGTACCCCCTCACTGATAGAGTCAAAGCCTTGGCTCAGGGGACAGAGCACTTGGCGCTCCTCACTGCACTTTTTAATGAGATTCCTCAGGATGCTCATGTTGAGCATGTTTTAAGCCATCTGGGTGACTACAGTGCATTAGCATTGCGCTCTCGATCAAAAACCGTATCCATCGACAATACGGAATTCACTCTTGAGCAGATGAATGATGCTCACAAGACAATATTAAGGTGGATTGCAGAAACTATTCGCTGGGGGTATGTGCCCGCTCGGGGTGAGAACGCTGAGCAAGTGGGGAATGCCACTCAGCCACTGGTTCAAATAGGTGACCATAAGGATTTTGTCGACGCACTCTTCAAAACCTCGCAAGCAGGGCTGCATGATCGTAGGCGGGCGGTTAAGCTTTTCACCACAAACTACGATACGTTGATTGAAGATGCCTTGGCTCTTGCCAATGTCTCATATTGGGATGGGTTTTCGGGAGGGGCCGTAGCCTTTCGCACCCACCGCTTTGGAGACGAAGAACCTAAAAAATCCGTTAGAGCATGCGTTGTAAAACTTCATGGTTCTATCGATTGGTACTTGGGGGACGATGGAAAGGTTTGGCGCGTTCGTGATTTCGATACCTACCCAAATCGCCATGGACTGATCCTGATACATCCCCAAGCGACAAAGTACGCAGCCACCCAACGGGACCCATTTGCAGCACAGTTCGATCTGTTAAGGAAGTCTTTGTCAAATCACGAAGACAATGTCCTCGCTATATGTGGATATAGCTTTGGTGACGATCACATCAACGACGAAATAGAACTATGTATGGGGCGAGTAGATAGTCGAACCACTTTATTGGCATTTGTGCGCGAGGTGGATGGACTTCCAGAGTGCTTAGCTAAGTGGCGGGAAAAATCTTGGGCGGCTCGTCTTTATATTCTCACTCAGAATGGGCTTTATGTTGGTAATCGTGACGCTACTCATGCGCCCGCTGAGAATGCTGAGAGAGCCTGGTGGACATTTGCTGGGGTGACCAAGATGCTTCGTGATGGATCGGAGAGTTTTCTATGACAATGCCGTTCGAAGCAGTGCCGGACCTTAAGGTAGGCACAATAGTAGAGGTGTCAGGCTCGACAGTTAAAGTTGAGTTGTCTGGAGATGTTTCCGAGTTGACGAGAAGTTTCGGGGGGCGAGTTTACCCTATCGGCCAGATTGGGAGCATTGTGAAGGTTCATTTCGGCCGTCGCTTGGTGTTTGGTTTTGTGACATTGCTTCGAATGAAGTCTGAAGAGTTGGCCGATATGGCATTACCGTCTGTACCGGCTGACGCTGACCAGCGTGTCATGGAAATCCAGCTATTTGCGGAAGGCGCGTGGAGCTCCGGACAAAGACGGCTTTCATTCGCGCGTGGGGTGTCCACTTATCCACTGCCTCGGCAGAGCGTCTATCTCCTAACACGTGACGAGGCGACAATACTTTACCAATCTGCTGAAGGGCAACGGCCTGATGGAGTAGACTCGTTAGTGGCATTCGCGACATATGTTGGTGCCGATGCAGCAGTATGCCGTGCTAACGTAGACAAAATGTTTTCCCTGCACTGTGCTGTTTTGGGCTCAACTGGTTCCGGAAAGTCAGGAGCAGTCGCGGCTCTACTTCATAGCATTTTGGATCACTCCCCTGGCGTTGGGTTAATGTTTACGCCACGAATAGTTATGATTGACCCACATGGAGAATATGGGAAGGCGTTTTCTGAGCGAGCACGAGTTTTCAGAGCTTATGATCCTATCGGTACAGATGACACGCCGGGAACTCCTATCAGATTGCCTTACTGGTTAATGTCTGCGGAGGAGTTTAGGCTTTTGGTTATAGGGAAGACCGAGTTCGAAGCCACATCCCAAAATAATATAATATATAAAGCTCTTACTCATGCAAGGATGGTTGCCGCCGGGCTTATAGAACCAGCTCCCACCGGGTATGGCTGGGCAATTCCTCAAGACGGGTTGGATCTTGATGCACCCCGAGCGAAACAGGGTGTAAGCCCTTCTCAAATTATAGAGTTCGATAGAGATAAACCTCGTCCTTTTCTCCTAAGTGAGGTGCTGAACCACATCCATTATCTACAAGCTGCACGGGCAAGCAAAATGCTGGTAACTGAGAGGGTGACAGAAACTGATTTTGGAAAAGGGTTCAAGTCAATCATTGACAAACTTGGTATGCTTTGTCGTGATCCCCGTATTGATTTTTTGATGAGAGAATGGGATCCGCAGGAAAAGCTCGAATCTATAATTGCTCAATTTGTGGGTGAGTTGGCGGGTGAAGCAGACGTAAAGCAGGACCTCCGCATAATTGACATTTCAGGTCTTCCCAATGAAGTTGCTGGCCCTCTCGCCGCGGTGATTGCTCGCTTGCTTTTCCAGTACAAACTCTACCAGACGGTCGAGGAGCGCCGCAGAGATCCTGTTCTTTTGGTCTGTGAAGAAGCTCATAGATATGTTCCTGATCGCGGTGAAGCAGAATATGCAGCCGCCCAAACAGCAATCCGTCGCATAGCAAGAGAAGGGCGAAAATATGGAATCGGGTTAATGCTGGTAAGTCAGAGGCCCGCAGATATAGAAAGTACAGTCATCTCTCAATGTGGGACATGGCTCGTTCTCCGACTCAGTAACGCTGCTGATCAGGCGCATGTCGCTCGATTCCTCCCTGATGGGTTGACTGGGATGATTAAGGCACTTCCGACTCTGGCTCAGCAAGAAGGATTATTTGTCGGCGAAGGCGCAGCTCTGCCTGCGAGGGTGCGGATTAAAAATCTACCTGAGGAAAGATTGCCAAGGTCCGAGAGCGTAAGTTTTGCCAAAGGTTGGGCTGAACAGCGTCTGACCGATGATGAGTTGGCCGCCATCGCTGGTCGCATGAGCACCTGACGTAGTCTATCCCGACCCCTCAAGAAATCAGCGCATGACATGAGAGGCTTCTAGGGCCCACATGACACTCGCCGATGTTCATTTACTCTCTGGTGCTCTACGGTGCCAGAGGGGCTATGTGCCCAGGGCTTGGACGAACCTTTGCAGAGCACGTTGAGAGGTTCTACCTACAGCCGCAACAGAGTAATTTATTAATTCAGTCGCGTATGCCATTACTTTTCGGAGTAGATTTTTCGCTTTGGCTCAGTGTCATAAGTTTTGTCACAATCCCTATATGAACTTCATTGGCGAGCCCTTGCAGATGTCGTTAGGAATTCGCCTCCCTTACACCTATAGTTCTTCAGTCCACGAAGCCCATCACTCGGGTTTCGCCCAGCAGCAGCGGCCCGTTCAGCTCGGTCACCTCACGGATGTAATCCCACAACAGGGTAATCCGCTTGAGCTTCCTCAAATCCTCCCGGCAATACATCCAGAACTGTCGCGTCACCTCGATCTCCTCCGGCAACACCGTCACCAACCGCGGATCCTGCGCCGCCAGGAAGCACGGCAAAATCGCCAGCCCGCGCCCCTGCAACGCCGCCGTGTACTGCGCGATGACGCTGGTGCTGCGCAGGTGCGCGTTGGCATTGGGGATCAGGTTCGCCAGGTACAAAAGCTCCGAACTGAACGCCAGATCGTCGACGTAACTGATGAAGGGATGGCTCGCCAGGTCGCTCACCGCCCTGATCGGCGCGTGGCTGTCGAGGTAGTCCTGGGTGGCGTACAGCCGCAGCCGGTAGTCGCACAGCTTGCAGCACACATAAGGCCCATGCTCGGGCCGCTCCAGGGCGATGACGATATCGGCCTCGCGCTTGGACAGGCTGATGAAGTGCGGCAACGGCAGGATATCCACCGAGATCGCCGGCCAGGCATCGACGAAATGGCTCAGCTGCGGGGTGACGAAGAAGCTGCCGAAGCCTTCGGTGCAGCCCATGCGCACATGCCCCGACAACGCCACGCCCGAGCCCGAAACCTGCTCGCAGGCCATGTGCAGGGTGCTTTCGATCGACTCGGCGTAGCCCAGCAGGCGCTGGCCTTCGGCGGTGAGGACGAAGCCGTTGGTGCGCGACTTCTCGAACAACAAGGTACCCAGCGCCCCTTCCAGTGAGCCGATGCGCCGCGACACCGTGGTGTAGTCCACGGCCAGGCGCTTGGCCGCACTGCTGGCCTTGCGGGTGCGCGCTACCTCAAGAAAGAACTTGAGGTCGTCCCAGTTCAGCGCGCTCAGGGAGGTGAGGTCTTTTTGCATGATGATCCGGTTTTTTTGTTCATTCTTGTTGGATGTTTGCACATCTATACTCGATCTCAGCCCCTACACGCCACCCCGTGTCCACCCCGGCGTAGGCGTCTTCGTTCCGACAATAATTCCAAGGAGAGCGCAGATGAACGCACCCCACAACCCCAGCCAGACCAAGGTCGAACAGGTAAAACTGCTGATCGACGGCCAATGGGTCGAATCCAAGACCACCGAGTGGCGCGACATCGTCAACCCGGCCACCCAGCAAGTGCTGGCGCGGGTGCCGTTTGCCACCGTCGATGAAGTGAACGCCGCCGTGGCCGCCGCCGAGCGCGCCTTCAAGACCTGGCGCGACACCCCGATCGGCGCGCGCATGCGCATCATGCTCAAGCTGCAGGCGCTGATCCGCGAACACAGCAAACGCATCGCCGTGACCCTCAGCGCCGAGCAGGGCAAGACCATTGCCGACGCCGAGGGCGACATCTTCCGCGGCCTGGAAGTGGTCGAGCACGCCGCCTCCATCGGCACCCTGCAGATGGGCGAGTTCGCCGAGAACGTCGCCAGTGGCGTCGACACCTACACCCTGCGCCAGCCTATCGGCGTGTGCGCCGGCATCACCCCCTTCAACTTCCCGGCGATGATCCCGCTGTGGATGTTCCCGATGGCCATCGTCTGCGGCAACACCTTCGTGCTCAAGCCGTCCGAACAGGACCCGCTGTCGACCATGATGCTGGTCGAGCTGGCGCTGGAAGCCGGGATCCCGGCTGGTGTGCTCAACGTGGTGCACGGCGGCAAGCAGGTGGTCGATGGCATCTGCACCCACCCGGACATCAAGGCGATCTCGTTCGTCGGCTCCACCGAAGTCGGCACCCACGTCTACAACCTGGGCAGCCAGCACGGCAAGCGCGTGCAGTCGATGATGGGCGCGAAGAACCACGCCGTGGTGCTGCCTGACGCCAACCGCACCCAGACCATCAACGCGCTGGTCGGTGCTGCGTTCGGTGCCGCCGGCCAGCGCTGCATGGCTACCTCGGTGGCGGTGCTGGTGGGCAAGGCCCGCGAGTGGCTGCCGGACATCAAGGACGCGGCCAGCAAGCTCAAGGTCAATGCCGGCAACGAGCCAGGCACCGACGTCGGCCCGGTGGTCTCCAAGCGCGCCAAGGAGCGGGTGCTGGGCCTGATCGAAAGCGGCATCAAGGAAGGCGCCAAGCTGGAGCTGGACGGCCGTGACGTGAAGGTGCCGGGCTACGAGCAGGGCAACTTCGTGGGCCCGACCCTGTTCTCCGGGGTCAAGACCGACATGCAGGTGTACACCCAGGAAATCTTCGGCCCGGTGCTGGTCACGCTGGAGGTGGACACCCTCGACGAGGCCATCGCCCTGGTCAACGCCAACCCGTTCGGCAACGGTACCGGCCTGTTCACCCAGAGCGGCGCCGCGGCGCGCAAGTTCCAGAGCGAGATCGACATCGGCCAGGTCGGCATCAACATCCCGATCCCGGTACCGGTGCCGTACTTCAGCTTCACCGGCTCGCGCGGCTCCAAGCTTGGCGACCTCGGCCCGTACGGCAAGCAGGTGGTGCAGTTCTACACTCAGACCAAGACCGTCACCGCCCGCTGGTTCGACGATGACAGTGTCAACGACGGTGTAAACACCACCATCAGCCTGCGCTAAGGAGCTGACCATGCGTATCGCATTCATCGGCCTGGGCAACATGGGCGCGCCCATGGCCCGCAATCTGATCAAGGCCGGGCATTCGCTGAACCTGTTCGACCTTAACAAGACCGTACTGGCGGAGCTTGCCGAGCTGGGTGGGCAGGTCAGCGCCTCGCCCAAGGAGGCCGCGGCCAACAGCGAGCTGGTAATCACCATGCTGCCGGCCGCTGCCCATGTACGCAGTGTTTACCTGGACGAAGAGACCGGCGTGCTGGCCGGCATCCGCCCCGGCACCCCGACCGTGGACTGCAGCACCATCGACCCGCAGACCGCCCGCGAGGTTTCCAAGGCCGCGGCGGCCAAGGGCATCGACATGGGTGACGCGCCGGTCTCCGGCGGCACTGGCGGCGCGGCGGCCGGCACGCTGACCTTCATGGTCGGCGCCAGCGAGGCGCTGTTCGCCACCCTCAAGCCGGTGCTGGAGCAGATGGGCCGCAACATCGTGCACTGCGGCGAGGTAGGTACCGGGCAGATCGCCAAGATCTGTAACAACCTGCTGTTGGGCATCTCGATGATCGGCGTGTCCGAAGCCATGGCCCTGGGCAATGCGCTGGGCATCGACACCAAGGTACTGGCCGGGATCATCAACAGCTCGACCGGGCGTTGCTGGAGTTCGGACACCTACAACCCGTGGCCGGGCATCATCGAGACCGCACCGGCCTCGCGCGGCTACACCGGCGGCTTCGGCGCCGAATTGATGCTCAAGGACCTGGGCCTGGCCACCGAGGCCGCACGCCAGGCGCACCAGCCGGTGATCATGGGCGCCGTGGCCCAGCAGCTGTACCAGGCCATGAGCCTGCGCGGCGAAGGCGGCAAGGATTTCTCGGCGATCGTCGAGGGGTATCGCAAGAAGGATTGATGGGCGAGAGGGACTTCATCGCGGACCGTATGGTCCTCCCCCTTGTAACTGCGCACCTTGGGGGAGGGGCATGCGCTTCGCGATTTTTTTTGCCCGATGTTCCAACAGTAGCCTTGCTTGTGGGAGCAACTGTCTTTGTAGGAGCGGCCTTGTGTCGCGAAAGGGCTGCGCAGCGGCCCCGGCGATCGATGTGGTAACGCTGGGGCCGCCTTGCGGCCCTTTCGCGACACAAGGCCGCTCCTACAGGGTTTGCTGTTTTGCCGAGCTATCAGGCAAACACGAAGTACTTGCGCACCGTCTCGACCACTTCCCAGGTGCCTTTCATCCCCGGTTCGATCACGAACACATCCCCTGCCTTCAGGTGCTTGGGCTCTTCACCTTCCGGGGTGACGATGCAGTAGCCATCGAGGAAGTGGCAGAACTCCCATTTTTCGTAGTTGACCTCGAACTTGCCCGGGGTGCAGATCCAGGTACCCATGATCTTGCTGCCGTCGGCCGACAGGTAGGCGTTGAGGTTGACGGTGTGCGGGTCGCCGCCGATGCGCTTCCACTTGGTCGCGTCGACCACCGGGGTGGGGCAGGTTTCGCGCAGGACGGTGATGAAATCGGACATGGCGTGGCTCCAGGCAATGAGTGATAGAACGCATCACCATAGGGCCAGGCGTCGTCGGCCAGTTGCCTGTGCTCGACGCCTGGCTGTCTGGATGCGCTATCCGGCCTGCTGGCTCGGGCTGTGTACCACGCTGGCGCTGTCCAGAGGACGCTCAGCGCAGGGCATTCACCTCGACGGTGATGTGTGCCAGCTCTTCATGCACCCCAAGCGCCTGGCGCACGCTGTCGGCGCTCAGTGCGCCGGCGGTGGCCAGGCTGACGATGCAGGCGTACTGGTCCTTGCCAACGCGCCACACATGCAGGTCGGTGATGGCGGCGGGCACTGGCAGCTGCGCTACCACCTCGCGGATTTCCTCGACCACCGGCGCATCCATTTCGGCATCCAGCAGCACCCGCCCGGTATCGCGCAGCAAGCCTTTGGCCCACAGCGCCACCAGCATCGCGCCGACCAGGCCCATGACTGGGTCGAGCCAGCCGGCACCCCACAGTTTGCCGGCCACCAGGGCAACGATCGCCAGAACCGAAGTGGCGGCGTCGGCGATCACATGCAGGTAGGCCGAGCGCAGGTTGAGGTCGTGGTGGTGATGGCCGTGGTCATGTGCATGCTCGTGATGATGGCTGTGGTCATCGCGCAGCAACCAGGCGCAGATCAGGTTGACCGCCAGGCCGATCACGGCGATGAAGATCGCCTCGTCGTAATGGATGGCGCCTGGCGTCAGCAGCCGTTCAACCGACTGGAACGCCATCAGTGCGGCCACGCCAAGCAGCAACAGGGCGCTGGAGTAGCCGCCGAGAATCTCGATTTTCCAGGTGCCGAAGGCAAAACGACGGTCGCCGGCATAGCGCCGCGCAGCGGCGTAGGCCAGTAGCGACAGGCCGAGTGCGAGGGCATGGGAGCTCATGTGCCAGCCGTCGGCCAGCAGGGCCATGGAGTTGAAGAACCAGCCACCGGCGATCTCCGCCACCATCATCACGGCAGTCAGCCATACCGCCAGCCGCGTCTTGCGCTCTGCACCGAGGTTGCTGGTATGGAACTGGTGGCTGTGCAGCCAACGGTCGGAGGTTTGCGTGGTCATGGTTTATCATGCTCCCGGACAGGCGTGAAATATACTATACCCCAGTATACCTGCAGTGATGGAAGCAGAATGGCACATACCCTCAAGAGCAAGAAGCAGCTGCTGACCCGGGTGCGCAAGATCAAAGGCCAGGCAGCCGCGCTGGAGACCGCGCTGGAGCAGGAAAAGGACTGCCTGGCGATCCTGCAGCAGATCGCCGCCGTGCGCGGTGCAGTGAATGGGCTGATGGCCGAAATGATGGAAGGGCATATCCGCGAGCATCTGGTGGCGGAGGGGCTGAGCGCCGAGGAGCGGCTGGAGGAGGCCGACAAGGTAGCTGCGCTGCTGCGCTCGTACCTGAAATAGCGTTTGGCAACACCGTGGGGCTGGTCTCGTGATACGCGCTACAACCGCTCACGCACAGCGGCAATCACCTCAGGGATACCCCTCCCCAGTACCTTGGGTGGCGTCGGGCTTTCGCCGAACTCGCGCCAGACGAACAACGTCAGTTCCGCCCCGTCGGTCTTCGACAGGGCATGCTCCAGCGAGCCGAACTGTTGCAGCGCACGGTAGCGCTCATCAGCCCAGAACAGTGCCTCGACCCAGTCGTACACCGGGATGAAGTGAAAATGCAGCGGGCAACCCGGTACATGCCCGAAACGCCCGATGTACAACCACCTGGGCGCCAGCGTTTGCTCCATGGCCCGTTGCAGCCTGGCCATCAGCCGGCCCATGTCCGCCAGCGCCTGGTCGGGCAGGTCGGCCAGGCTGTCCACCGGCGCCCGCGAACCCAGCATCAGGTAGCCGGGCAGGCGCGACGTCAGGTGGTGGTTGACGATCCAGTGCTCGCTCTCGTGGACGATGTAATCCTGGGGAATGTCCACCGACTCAGGCCCACCAGTAGCGCACGAAGTGGAAGAACACCGGCGCTGCGAAACACACCGAATCCATGCGGTCGAGCATGCCGCCATGGCCTTCGATCATGTGCCCCCAGTCCTTCACCCCGCGGTCGCGCTTGATCGCCGACATCACCAGCCCGCCGAAGAAGCCCATGGCATTGACGGTCAGCGCCATCAGCGCCGCCTGCCAGAAGGTGAACGGGGTGATCCAGCACAGCAGCGCGCCCACCAGGGTGGCCAGCGCCACGCCGCCGGCCAGGCCTTCGACGGTTTTCGACGGCGACAGGTTGGGCGCCACCTTGCGTTTGCCGAACAGCTTGCCGCACACGTACTGCAGCACATCGCTGATCTGCACCACCAGGATCAGCCAGGCGATCAGCAGCAGGTTGCGGCCTTCGAAGCCAGGGATATCCAGGGTCATCAGCGCCGGCACTGACGACACACAGTACACCGCGATCATCAGCCCCCATTGCACCTTCGAGGCGCGTTCGAGGAAGCGCGTGGTGTCGCCGCCGAAGCTGGCGAGGATCGGCAGCAGCAGGAACAGGTACACCGGTATGAAGATGCTGAACAGCCCGTACCAGTCCATGGCGATCAGCAGGTACTGCACCGGCAGCGCCACGTAGAACGCCGCCACCAGCGCCGGGTAGTCGCTGCGCCGGGTCGGGGTGAGGGTCATGAACTCGCGCAGGGCGTAGAACGACACGCCGTAGAACAGCACGATCACCCCGTACTTGCCGAACACGAAGGCGATGCCGATCACCAGCACCATGACCCACCAGGCATTGATGCGCGCGTTGAGGTTGTCGATGACCGCGTGCGGGGCAGGGCCGGCGCGCCACTTGAGCAGGCGCCCGATGGCGCTGGCCAGCAGCAACAGGGCGCCGATGCCGGCGAACAGCGAAAGGGTGTTGTGATCCATCTCAGGCATCCTTCGGGGCCAGGTTCAGCAGGGCCTCGCGGGCCCGCTCGAGAAATGCGTGTTTGCCTTCGTCCGCCTGCAGGTGCAGCGGCTCGCCGAAACTCAAGGTGCACAGCAGCGGCAGCGGCAGGGCACGGCCCTTGGGCATGACCCGGTTGAGGTTGGCGATCCACACCGGCACCAGCTCGACCTGCGGGTTGGCCGCGGCCAGGTGGAACAGGCCGCTCTTGAAGGGCAACAGCGGTTCGTCACCGAGGTTGCGGGTGCCTTCCGGGAAGAAGATCAGCGAGTCGCCCTGGGCGAACGCGTCGAGCACCGGTTGCAGCGGATTGCCCTCGGCCGGCGTGCGTGTGCGATCGATCAGCACAGCGTTGAACACCTGGCGGATGAGGAAGTCGCGAATACCGGGCTTGCACCAGTAGTCGGCCCCCGCCACGGGGCGGGTGTGGCGGCGCAGGGGAGCGGGCAGTGCCGCCCACAGCAGCACGAAGTCACCGTGGCTGCTGTGGTTGGCAAAGTACAGCCGTTGTACCGGCTGTGGCGTGCAACCCAGCCACAGGGCGCGGGCGCCGGTGATCAGGCGGGCGGCGGAGGTGATGACTAAGGCGGTCAGGCTGGCGAGCATGGCGGCGGTCTTATCCGGTGAAGGGGAGGGTCAGTACCAGCAGCACTTGCACGGCCAGGCACAGGGCCTGGCGGCGCAGCAGGGCCAGGGCGACCTGGCTGCGTGCCGGCCAGTCGCGGCTGTCGCTGGCGCTGGGTTTGAGGCGGAGTTCATGCAGGGCACGGTCCAGGGCCTGGGTATCGGCGGGCAGGTCGCTGCTGGCGGCCAGGTGGGCGAACAGCTCGGCATCCAGGGCGACACGTATCGCCCAGTACTTGTGGGCCAGGCCGATGACCAGCAGCGCCACGCACAGTGCGCGGGCCGGCGAAGACAGCGCCAAGCCGAACAATGGCGCCAGGCTGCAGGCGATTGCCAGCAGGCTGATGCCGTCCGACAGACGTTCCAGCTGGCGGCCACGGGAGAGCAGGCTGGCGACGACGCGCAGGTTCATGGCCGGGCCTCCAGTTGCTGCAGCACCTGCCGATGGGCCGGGTGCAGGACCACCCTGGGGCGTGCCTTGCGGATGAGCATTTCGGCCTGGCTGGCGTCGCTGCAACGGCCGCTGATGATCAGCCAGGCAGCCACCGCGCTGGCGCTGCGCGAATAGCCCAGGGCGCAGCAGACCAGTAGCGGGCCATGTTGGCGCAGGTGTTCGATGGCGGCGGCGGCTTGCTCCAGGGTTTGCCGGCTTGGGGCGATCAGGTCCAGGCTCGGCAGGCTCTGGTAATACTGCACAGGCTGTTCGAGGGCCATCGCGGGGCAAGTCGCAGCGGCGCACCGCCGCTCCCACGCAGCCTCCGACGAGCTATTGCCTAGCGCGTGGGAGCGGGCTTGCCCCGCGATGGCGTCGGTACAGGCCAGCTCCGCACACAGGTCGATCACCGCAGCAAACGCCGTCGCCTCCCCGTGCCCCGGTATCCGGCCCAGATACACCCCATCCAACACTTCATCCGCCTGCGGGTGCTGCCGGGTCCACAACCGTGAGTTGGCCCACGCAGCCAGCAGATAGGGCGCCAGCAGCACGCTCGCGGCAATCGACAGCTGGCCATCCGCGCCTTTCTGGAAACCGCCCGCACCGAACAGGCCATAGTTAAGCGCCACCAGCAGCAGCGACACAGCCGGCCACAGCAGCCACAAGCTGACGTGGCCGAGCTTGAGGGCCAGCACGGCCAGCAGCATCGCGCCGAGCCCGTAGCGCAACGCCATGCGCCAACGCTTGGGGTCGCGCGCCAGCCGGGCCTGCTGCCAGGGCAGCGGGCCTTGCCGCGGCCACAGCCACAGGCAGACGAAACCGGCCAGTGCGCCAGTTGGCAGGTCGATGAAGTGATGCTGCCAGGTGGTCAGCACCGACACCCCGATCAGCCCCATCCAGCCATGCACCAGCCAACGCCACATAGGCTGCTGGGTGTGCCGGGCGAACATCGTCCAGATGATCACCAGCAGTGCGATATGCAGTGATGGCGCCTGGTTGTAAGGCTTGTCGAAGCCCATCAGCACATCGAACAGCCAGCCGAACAGCCCCGACAGTTCCGGGCGCTCGAAGGTGAAGCGCAATGGCCAGAGCAGGAAGCAAGCGACGCTGACCAGCTGCGCGGTCAGCAGCGCCAGGGCGTGCCGGTCCATCTCCCGCCGGGTGTGCGGCAACAGGAACGACAAGCCGTACAACAGGTCGATCGACCAGTACGGGATGATCGTCCATGGCCACAACGGCATGTGCCGTTCCCAGGCGAACACCAGGCTGCCGACATCTTCGCGCCCAGCCGTGTAGTTGTTGGCCAGGCCGTAGCTGAGGAAAAAGAACGGGCCGAGCAGCAACAGCCACAGCACGCCACGTCGGATCAGCCCTGCTTCACGGGCCATCAACGCACCCGCTGCGCCAGGCTGACACTGAAAATGCCCCACTCGTCGATGCGCTGGGTGATCTTGCGAAAACCTGCCGCCGCCACCAACTGGTCCATCTCTGCCTGGCTGCGCCGGCGCATCACCCAGGCCTGGCCGCCACGGTGGCTGGTCAGCGCCCGGGCGATCATCTCCAGTTGCGGGTGCCAGGGCTGGCCGGTGTACACCAGGTAGCCGCCTTCCTCGACGACATCGGCCAGCCCCGCCAGCGAGTTAGCCACGGCCTCATTGCTGGGGAACAGCTCATACAGGCCCGAGACCACCGCGAGGGTCGGGCGCGGGTCGAGGCCGGCCAGGCTCTGGCGGTCGAAGGCATCGCCCTGGACGAAACGGGCGATCTCACCCAGGCCCTTTTCGCTGATCAGCGCATTGCCTTGCTGCACGTTGAGCTCGCTGTAGTCGCGCAGCAGGATCGAGTCGGGCAGCTGCTGCAAGCCTTGCAGCGCTTCGAGGATGTAGCGGCCGTGGCCGGCGGCGATATCGACGATGCGCACCGGGCGCTGTTGCTCACGCAGTTGCGCGATGGCCAGGCGCAGCAGTTCCTCGACGTTGAGCTTGCGCTGGCGGATGCCGCGCCAGCCGATGGCGTTGAGGTAGTTCTGGTCGATCATCTCGCCCAGCCGGCCCTTGCCGGTGGGCTGGTTGCGGTACACGTAGTCCAGGGTCGAGCCAGAGTCGAAGCCGGTGTCGAAGCCCAGCTTCACGCCAGCGGAAAGGCCCTTGCCCAGTTGCAGGCCGGCGCGGGTGGCGCGCCAGTACAGGTCGCGTGGCGAGTTGCGCGGCAGCGGTGCGGCCAGGCTTTCGGCCTCGGCGCAGCTGGCGCCGGTCTTGTCGGCATCGAGCAGCGATGGCACGGGTGCGGGGTTATCGAAGCAATGCTCGACGAAGCGCTTGATCCGCGCCAGGGCATGGGCGCGGTCCCGTTCGCCGAGGGTGTCGTGGAAGAAACCAGGCAGAATGTGCATCTCTTTGCGCGCACTGCCCAGGCGCTCGAAGAAGCGCTCCTGCGGGGCGCGTTCGACCACGAAGTCCGAGCCCGATACCAGCAGTTGCGTCGGCACCTGGATCGCCTGGGCATCCGCCACCACGCGGTCGGCGGCTTCGTACAGGCCGAGCAGCATGGTCACCGAGATCGGCCGGCTGATCAGCGGGTCGGCCACGTAGGACATGACCCGCTCCGGGTCGTGGGTGAGCAGGCGCGGCTTGACGTAGCTGTTGACGAAGAAATTGCCGCGCAGGGCTTTCATCAGCTTCAGCCCGGGGCGGGCAAAAGGTACGTAGAGTTTGACCTTGAACGCTGGCGAGGCCAGCACTAGGCAGCGCACCTTGGGCGCGTAGTCATGGGCCCAGGTGGCGATCAGCACGGCCCCGACGCTCTGTGCCAGCACCACCAGGTCGGGCTCGGCGATGCCGTGCTGCGCCTGGATATGCTCGATGAAGGTCTGCACGTCGCGCACGCTGGTGGCGAAGCTCGGGCTGTCGCCGCGCGCGCCCGGCGACTGGCCATGGCCACGGGCGTCCCAGGCGAAAACGTCATAGCCGGGCAGGTCCAGCTCGTCGGCCAGGTGCGCCAGGCGCCCGCCGTGCTCGTGGCCACGGTGGAACATCACCACGGCACGGCGCGGCTGGTGTTCGTTGCGTGTGGCGGGCCAGTGACGGTAGTGCAGCTCGACGCCGTCATGGGTGGAAAAATGCAGCGATTGCGCTTGGCGCATGGCGAATATCCTTGTCCGGCAGCGGGGGGCTCAGCGGGTTTCGGCCAGGCCCTGGCGAACCCGGTTGTACAGGGTATAGAGCGAGAGCAACAGGATGACCAGCAGCAGGCCGTTGATCCAGGTTGCACTCAGCAGCCCGAAGGCTACCCCGGTGCCCAGCACGCCAAAGGCGAAGGCCCGGTCGCTCTTGCCCATCGGCCCGTCGTAGCGCCGCGACGCGCCGGCCAGCGGGCCCATCACCCCGGCGTACTCGCTGATGACCGCGAGCAGCACCACCAGCACCACCAGCGCCGGCGATACGCCGGTCAGCAGGGCGAAGGGCAGGTACAGCGCGGCATCGGCGATCACGTCGCACAGCTCGTTGAGGTAGGCGCCCAGCTTCGATTGCTGGCCGAACTCCCGGGCGAGCATGCCGTCCACCGCATTCAGTGCCATGCGCAGCAGCATCCACACCGGCACCAGTATGAACAGCCACGCCACCTGGGGCAGCCAGGCCAGCAGCAGGCCGATGAGCACGGAGATTGCGCCAGCGGCGACGGTGACCTGGTTGGCGGTGACGCCCCGCTCGAACAGGCGTTGCACGGTCGGGCGCAGCAGCGCCTGGAAGCGGGGTTTGAGCTGGTAGATCGATGGCACGTGGAATTCCCTGTCGTGGTGCGGCGATGCGGCAATTGTGAATAAGGCGCGTGGGTGGCGGCAAGTTGAAAGCGCCCATCTGTGAAGTGCATCAGGCCTACGAAATGGAAGGAATGTGCCGCTTGTCGCCTATTGTGTGCATGGTGTGTATTTGGCTTGGTTAAAACCCATAGTGGTGTGTACGCTACACATCACCTGCCAAAGGAAGGATGCATGCGCAGCAGGGACGTGATCCAGCTCATCGAAGCCGACGGCTGGTACGAGGTGGAAGTGAAAGGAAGTCACCATCAATTCAGGCATCCGTACAAGCGAGGGCGGGTCACGGTTCCCCATCCCAAAAGCGATCTGCCCAGGGGCACCGTGCACAGCATTTTGAAACAGGCTGGCTTGAAATGAGGCCGGTTGCGTTGAGCGGGACGCTTTGCGGCCCACAGGACCAAGGGAGACAGACCATGAAATTCCCCGTTGTACTGCATAAGGATGAGGGCACTGACTACGGCGTGATCGTGCCCGACGTGCCTGGCTGTTTCTCGGCCGGCCCTACTGTTTCCCAGGCGCTGGAAAATGTGCAGGAAGCCCTGGCCCTGCATTTCGAAGGCCTGGTGGCCGACGGCGAGGCGCTGCCGCAGGCCGAGGAGGTGGATGTGCATGTGGCCAATCCCGACTACGCCGGGGGCGTCTGGGCGGTGGTGGACTTCGATGTCACCCCGTACCTGGGCAAGGCGGTGCGCTTCAATGCCACGTTGCCCGAGAACCTGCTGCAGCGCATCGACGAAAAGGTGAAACGCGATCATCGTTACGCCTCGCGCTCTGGCTTCCTCGCCTCGGCTGCGCTGCGTGAGCTGGCGGTCGCCTTCCGCTAACCGCCGGGTTTGGCGCGGTCCCTGTAGGAGCGGCCTTGTGTCGCGATAGGGCTGCGTAGCAGCCCCGGCAATTGTGTGACATACACCGATCCTGGGGCCGCTCCGCGCCCCTTTCGCGGCACAAGGCCGCTCCTACAGGGATCGCGCAGCTTTCAGGCCATCAGCAAATGCTCGACCAGCGCCGCCGCATAGCCGGGGAGCGCGGCAAAATCCCGGGCGCATACCTGCAATTGCCGGTTCGCCCACGCCTCGTGCAGCGCCACCCAGTGCAGGGGCAATACACCCTCCCAACGCCGTACCGAGGCCAGCGGCACCACCCCCACGCCAGCCCCGCCCGCAACCATGCGGATCACCCCATCGAAGCCTTCGGCGCGTACCCGCACCAGCATCCTGTGTCCCAGCCGCAGTGCCTGTTCCTCAAGGTGCAAGGCCAGTGCGCTGTTCGGGCCCAAGCCGACATGCCCGTATGCAAGGCTTTGCACAAAATCGGGCGCGGCTGCATCGGCCAGTGCATGCCCCTCCGGCATCACCAGCACCAGCGGATCGTCGCGAAACACTCGGGTCTGCAGATGCCCGCAGGGCGCAGCGGTGGAGACGATGCCCAGGTCGGCCATGCCTTGGGTAATGGCCTGGACGATGCGCAGGCTCGGCTGTTCCTGCACGTCGATGCTCACCCCCGGGTACTCGACCAGATACCGTGCCAGCAACTCGGGCAGGTACTCGGTCAGCGCCGCGGTGTTGCACAGCAGGCGCACCTGGCCCTGCTGGCCCTTGGCGTACTGAGCCAGGTCGTATTGCAACCGCTCCACCTGCGCGGCGATCAACCGCGCGTGCTGCAGCAGGGCCTGGCCAGCGGGTGTCGGCTGCACGCCGCGGCGATTGCGTTCGAGCAACGGGATGCCGAGCGAGGTTTCCATGGCGCGGATCCGTGCGCTGGCGGCCGGCAGCGACAGGTGGCTGCGGCGTGCGCCGGCGGTGATGTTGCCGCACTCCAGGGTGTGCTGGAACAGCGCAAGGTCGGTCAGGTCGAAATGCATCAGCCTCTGTCCTGGCAAAAGTCTGGCTGAGTATATGGCGAATTTTCAGGCCTGCGCGGCCAGGTCAGGATGGCGCCATGAATACATTTTTCGCGTTTTACCAGAACATCGGCCCGGCACTGACGCTGCTGGTGGTGCTCACCTTCCTGCTGGCCGGCGCGGTCAAAGGGGTCATCGGCCTGGGGTTGCCGACCATCGCCATGGGCCTGCTTGGGCTGGCTATGCCTCCGGCGCAGGCTGCGGCGCTGCTGATCGTGCCCTCGACGCTGACCAACCTGTGGCAGCTGGCGGCAGGCGGGCATCTGCAGGCATTGATGCAGCGCTTGGGCGGGGTGCTGCTGATGATCTTCGTCGGCACCTTGCTGGGCAGTCGCTGGCTGGGGATCGACAGTGGCCCCTGGGCGGCCCACGCCTTGGGTGGTGCGCTGGTGGTGTACGCCCTGTATGGCCTGATCGGGCCGGGCCTGCGCCTGGCGCGGCATCACGAGCGCTGGCTGGGCCCGTTGTGCGGGCTGGTAACGGGAGTGGTCACGGCTGCCACCGGGGTGTTCGTGATGCCCGCCGTGCCCTATCTGCAGAGCCTCGGCCTGAGCCGAGACGAGATGGTCCAGGCCCTGGGCCTGTCGTTCACCGTCTCGACCCTGGCGCTGGCCATCGGCCTGGCCGGCCAGGAGGTACTGGACGGCCAGGCGCTGGGTGCCTCATTGCTGGTGCTGGCCCCGGCGTTGCTGGGCATGCTCGCCGGTACCTGGCTTCGCAGCCGTATCAGTGCAGCGCTGTTCAGGCGCTGCTTTTTCATCGGCCTGGCGCTGCTCGGCGGGCACCTGCTGATCAACGGTTAGCGGAGGAGGCACTGAGCATTTCGATCATCTGCAAATCGAAGTCGCGCTCCAGGTATTTCATGCGGTTTTCAAAGAATTCAGCCATGTGCGGCAGGGCCGAGTGCACGTCCAGTGCCGCCTTGTCTGCCCACACCTCGAAGAACAGGAACAGGCTCGGGTCTTCCTTGTCGCGCAGCATGTGGTACTCGATGCAGCCCGGCTCCTGGCGGCTCGGCTCCACGTAGGGGCGGAACAGTTGCTCGAAGGCATCGGACATTTCCGGGCGGGTCTTGGCTTGGAGGATGAAAGCAAACTGCTCGCTCATGGTGAGGCCTCTGTGGATGAGATGGTGAACAGATTCTAAGGCAATAATTGGCTGGTAATTCGTGATTTGCAGGCAAATGTATTTTGCCGTGCCCCGGCTTTATCCGCCGCCCGCGACTGCCTAATCTGCCGCCATCCAATTGACCCGGTCGCCGGTACCAACCCTTCGAGGCACACCATGAAAAAGATTCTTCTGCTCAACGGCGGCAAGCAATTCGCCCATTCCGACGGTCGCCTCAACGAGACCCTGCACGAGGCTGCCCTGGCCCATCTGGACCGCGCCGGCTTCGACCTGAAGCAAACCTTCATCGATGGCGGTTACGACGCCCGGGAAGAAGTCGAAAAATTCCTTTGGGCCGATGTGATCATCTACCAGATGCCCGGTTGGTGGATGGGCGCCCCCTGGACCGTGAAGCAGTACATCGACGAGGTGTTCACCGCTGGCCACGGCAGCCTGTATGCCAGCGATGGCCGTACCCGCTCGGACGCTTCGCAGAAGTACGGCAGCGGCGGGCTGATCCATGGCAAGCAGTACATGCTGTCGCTGACCTGGAACGCACCCCAGCAGGCGTTCGATGACCCGGCTGACTTCTTTGAAGGCAAGGGCGTGGACGCGGTGTACTTCCCGTTCCACAAGGCCAACCAGTTCCTCGGCATGACCGGGCTGCCGACCTTCCTGGCGGTGGATGTGATGAAGCGGCCGGATGTGCCGGCGGCGCTGGCGGCCTATGAGCAGCATCTGCAAGCGGTGTTCGGCAAGGCCGAGTGATAGGTGCCTGATCGCGGGGCAAGCCCGCGCCCACAAGATTGCGTGGGAGCGGGCTTGCCCCGCGATGGTTATGCAGGCTTGCGCGCTTGCCGCCCAAACGCTATCTATCAATGCGATCCCCCACCAAGGCCATCCCCGCGTGAAAACCCGCTCCGAAGAACTCCAGGTATTCGTCGCCGTCATCGACTGCGGTTCGATCTCCGCCGCTGCCGAGCAGATCGGCCAGACCCCGTCGGCGGTCAGTCGCACCTTGTCGCGCCTGGAGGGCAAGCTGGGCACCACGCTGGTCAACCGCACCACCCGGCGCATGGACCTGACCGAAGAAGGGCGCTTCTTCCTCGAGCGTTCGCGGCAGATCCTCGAGCAGATGGACGACATGGAAGAGCGCCTGTCGATGCACCGCCAGACCCCGTCCGGGCGCCTGCGCATCAATGCTGCCGGGCCGTTCATGCTGCACGCGATCCTGCCCTGGATCAGCGAGTTCCGTCAGCAGTATCCCGATATCGAACTTGAACTGAACACCGACGACCTGATCATCGACCTGCTGGAGCAGAGCACCGACGTGGCCATCCGCATCGGTGAGCTGGCCGACTCCAGCCTGCATGCCCGGGCGCTGGGTTGCAGCCCGGTGCAGGTGCTCGCCAGCCCTGCGTACCTGGCCCGGCACGGCACCCCGCAGAACGTCGAGGACCTCGCCGAGCATTGCCTGCTCGGTTTCAGCTCCCCCGAGTCGCTCAACCAGTGGCCGCTGCGCCACGCCCAGGGCGAGCGCTGGGCGATCCGCCCGCAGTTGCTCGCGTCCAGCGGCGAGACCCTGCGCCAGCTGGCCATCGCCGGGGAAGGCATCGTCAGCCTGTCGCACTTCATGACCCACGAAGACATCCGTGCCGGCCGCCTGCAGGTGCTGCTGGCGGAGCACAACAACGGCTATCGCCAGCCGATCAATGCGGTCTACTACCGCAATACCCAGCTGGCCCTGCGCATTCAGTGCTTCCTTGATTTCATCCAGGCCAAGCTGGCGGCGTACGCCTGCGCAGTTGCCTGAATGCGACAACTGCTGCCCGTCGGCGGCGGAAATTTCCTACGGTGTTTGCTTAGTCGGAGCGCTTCGGCCTTAATGACTGATCAACAAAAACAACACCAAGGAAGTGCCCATGCGTCTTGTCATGTTCCAGTCATTGGCCCTCGGGGCCGCGATCCTGAGCTGTTCCTCTGCTTTTGCCGTGACGCTGGAAGGCGGCGCGGTGGCCGCGCCTGATCAATATGGCGCACAGGTGGCCGCCGATATCCTCAAGAAGGGCGGCAACGCGGTGGACGCCGCCGTCGCCACGGCCTTCACCCTCGCCGTCACCTACCCCGAGGCCGGCAACATCGGCGGCGGTGGTTTCATGACCCTGTTCGTCGACGGCAAACCGTACTTCCTCGACTACCGCGAAGTGGCCCCCAAGGCCGCCACCAAGACCATGTACCTGGATGACAAGGGCGAGGTGATCGAGAACCTGAGCCTGGTCGGCGTGCGCGCAGCCGGCGTGCCGGGCACGGTGATGGGCCTGTGGGAGGCGCATCAGAAGTTCGGCAAGCTCAAGTGGAGCGAGCTGCTCACCCCCGCCATCGGCTATGCGAAGAACGGCTTCAAGATTGCCCAGAAGCAGTACCAGTACCGCGACGACGCCCAGGGCCTGTTCAAGACCGCCACCAATTTCAATGATTACTTCGGCAGCATGAAGGTGGGTGAGCTGTTCAAGCAGCCGGAGCTGGCGCAGACCCTGGAGCGCATCGCCGACAAGGGCGTCAGCGAGTTCTACCAGGGCAAGACCGCCGACCTGCTGGTGGCGCAGATGCAGGCCGACAAGGGTCTGATCACCAAGGAAGACCTCAAGGACTACAAGGCGCTGTGGCGCAACCCGATGGCCATCGACTGGCGCGGCAACGTGGTCTACACCGCGCCGCCGCCGAGCTCTGGCGGCGTCGCCCTGGCCCAGCTGCTGGGCATCAAGGAAGACCGTGCGGCCGACTTCAAGGGCGTCGAGCACAACTCGGCCAAGTACATCCACCTGCTGGCCGAAATCGAGAAGCGCGTGTTCGCCGACCGCGCCGACTACCTGGGTGACCCCGCCTTTACCCAGGTGCCGGTGGACAAGCTGGTCGCCAAGGACTACCTGGCCAAGCGCGCAGAGCAGGTCAACCCGAACGCGATCTCCGAGACCGATAAGGTCAAGCCGGGCCTGGAGCCGCACCAGACCACGCACTTCTCCATCGTCGACAAACAGGGCAACGCGGTGAGCAACACCTACACCCTCAACCTCGACTACGGCAGCGGCGTGGTGGTGAAGGGCGCAGGCTTCCTGCTCAACGACGAGATGGATGACTTCAGCGCCAAGCCCGGTGCGGCCAACGCCTTCGGCGTGGTGGGCGGTGACGCCAACGCCATCGCCCCCGGCAAGCGCATGCTCTCGTCCATGAGCCCGACTCTGGTGACCCGTGACGGCAAGGTGGTGCTGGTGGTGGGCACGCCGGGCGGTTCGCGGATCTTCACCTCGATCTTCCAGGTGATGAACAACCTGTATGACTACAACATGCCGCTGGAGAAATCGGTGGCGGCGCAGCGGGTGCACCACCAGTTGCTGCCCAAGGACACCATCTATTTCGACAGCTATGCGCCGCTCACCGGCAAGGTGGCCGATGACCTGAAGAAAATGGGTTATGTGCTGGAGGATCAGGGCTGGGAGATGGGCGATATCCAGGCGATCCGGGTGACCGGGGAGAAGCTGGAGACCGCTTCCGACCCGCGTGGGCGGGGCGTGGGGATGATCGTCAAATAGGGCAGGGTTGAAATGATCGCGGGGCAAGCCCGCTCCCACGGTCTGTGGGAGCGGGCTTGCCCCGCGATGCTTTTGTGGGTCAGACGCGGAACTGGCTGACCAGTGTCTGCAGGTGACCACCCAGGCGCGCCAGCTCCACGCTGGAGGCCGCGGTTTCATCACTGGCCGCAGCGGTCTGCTCCGACACATCACGCACATTCAGGATGCTGCGGCTGATCTCTTCGGCCACGGCGCTCTGCTGCTCGGCGGCGGCGGCGATCTGCTGGTTCATCGACTGGATATTCGACACCGTACGGGTGATGTTCTCCAGCGAACCACCGGCCTTGCGCGCCAGTTCCACACTGCTGTCGGTCAGGCTGCGGCTGCCGTTCATCGCTTCGGCGACCTGCTGGGTACCGTGCTGCAGGCTGGCGATCAGGCCTTCGATCTCTTCGGTCGACTGCTGGGTGCGCTGGGCCAGGCCGCGCACTTCGTCGGCGACCACCGCAAAGCCACGCCCGGCTTCACCGGCACGGGCAGCTTCGATGGCGGCGTTGAGGGCCAGCAGGTTGGTCTGCTCGGCCACCGACTTGATCACATCCATCACACTGCCGATCTTCTGGCTTTCCTGCTGCAGCAGGGTCATGGCGTCGGTGGAGCGTTTGACTTCCTGGGCCAGGCGTTCGATCTGGCTGATCGCCTCACCCACCACTTTGTCGCCGCCGCGGGCTTCGCCGTCGGCATTGGTCGCGGCAAAGGCCGCTTGTTCGGCATTGCGCGCCACTTCCTGCACGGTGGCGGCCATTTCGTGCATGGCGGTGGCCACCTGGTCGGTCTCGACCTTCTGGCTGTTGGCACCGGCGCTGGTCTGCTCGGTCACCGCCGACAGCTCTTCGGCTGCGCTGGCGATCTGGGTGACGCCGTCGCGGATACCGGTGATCAGTTCACGCAAGGTGGTGCCCATACGGCCGATGCCCTGTTGCAGCACGCCGAGCTCGTCGCGGCGGGTCACGCGCAGGTTCTGGGTGAGGTCGCCGCCGGCGATCTGCTCCACGGCCTGCAGGGTTTCGCGCAGCGGGCGGGTGATCTGACGGGTGATGATCACTGCCGCCAGCACGCCGACCAGCAGTGCCAGCAGCGTGGCGGTGATCTGCAGGCTGCGGGCCTGGGCGCTTTCGATGTCGCGGCGCTCAAGCTGGATCTGGTACAGCGCGTCGCTGCGCTTGACGATGTCGGCGCCCTGCACGGTCATTTCGGCGCGGGCGGTGGCGATGCTGGCCACGGCGTCGCGGAACTGGCGCACGGCGTCACGGTAGCTCTGCACCGATTGCTCGAACTGGCGAAGGCGCGTGGCTTCGTTGGGCAGCTGGCCCTTGAGGTTGTCGGCTTCGGCCAGCGCGGCATCCAGCTGGCGCAGGGCGGCTTGCTCGTTGGCCGCGCTGTTGTCGGCGATGTAGCCACGCACGTCGATGCGTACCTGCAGCAGTTGCTGGCGCGCCTTGCTGATCAGCTGGTACTGGGCCAGGCGCACGCTGTCGCTCTCGGCGCGCGCCATGACATCCTGGCTCAGGGTGTCCATGGCTTCGTCAGCCTTGATGGCCGAGGCGGTCATCACTTCACGGGCGGCCAGC
This sequence comes from Pseudomonas sp. TWI923, assembly GCF_039673365.1. Lineage (NCBI taxonomy): Bacteria > Pseudomonadati > Pseudomonadota > Gammaproteobacteria > Pseudomonadales > Pseudomonadaceae > Pseudomonas > Pseudomonas sp. TWI923. The sequence continues at coordinate 24,824 of NZ_JBDJLM010000003.1, forward strand.
GAGGCCTTGTAGCCTGTGCGCATTTTGTTCAGCGAGACTTTGTACTCGCTGATGGTCTGGCCCAGCTCACGCAGCAGCTTGACGTTCTCGGGGCTCTTGAAGGTGCTGACCAGGTATTCCTGCTGCTTGCTGAATGCGTCCAGCTTGGCCTGGGTGTTGGCCGCCGCTGCGTCGTCGCCGTTGGCGATCATGTATTGCAGGCGGGCGATGCGCAGGTCGGTCAGGTCCTTGTTGAGCTGGCCGATGTCGCCCATCCAATTGCTGCGGTCGATCAGGCTGCCCAGGCTGTTCCAGCCGGTCAGGGCCAGCAGGCCGGTCAGTACCAGCACCAGGCCGAAGCCCAGGCCGAGTTTGAGGTTGACGCTGATGTTGGCGAACCAGCTGTTCATGCACGCTCTCCCAGAAAATGATTTCGCTCACTTGATCTCAATCGCTGGGCGTTATTGTTGTGGGAGCCCCGCTGATTCGTGCAGGGGTTATCGGCAGGGCAGGGGCAAGCTGAAACGCTTTTTCAGCAGATTTGTAACTGCCTGAAAACGTTTGCGTTTATTCGAAATCATCGCGGGGCAAGCCCGCTCCCACGCGGTGGACCGCCCCAAAGCGTGGGAGCGGGCTTGCCCCGCGATGATCAAAGGCTACGGCTGGAGAAGGTATCGCACTGGTTCACATCGCCACTGCCGAACCCGGCCTTGAACCACCGCACCCGCTGTTGCGAGGTGCCGTGGGTGAACGAGTCGGGTACCACACGCCCCTGGCCCTGTTGCTGCAAGCGGTCGTCGCCGATGGCATTGGCGGCGTTCAGGGCTTCCTCCACGTCCCCCGGCTCCAGCCAGTTCAGGCGCTTTTGCGCCTGGTAGGCCCAGACGCCGGCCAGGCAGTCGGCCTGCAGCTCCTGGCGCACCAGCAAGCCATTGTCGCCTTCCAGGCGCTGGCCGCTGCGGCGAGCGGCGTCGACCTTGGCCGAGACCCCGAGCAGGGTCTGCACGTGATGGCCGATTTCGTGGGCGATCACGTAGGCCTGGGCGAAGTCGCCGGCGGCGGCGAAGCGGGTTTCCATTTCGCGGAAGAAGCTCATGTCCAGGTACACGCGCTGGTCGGCCGGGCAGTAGAAAGGCCCGACCGCCGCCGAGGCGAAACCACAGGCCGAGTTGACCTGGCCGCTGAACAGCACCAGTTTCGGGTCGCGGTACTGTTTGCCAGCCTGGGCGAACAAGGCTTTCCAGGTGTCTTCGGTGTCGCCGAGGATCGAGGCGACGAACGCCGCCTGTTCGTCGTTGGCGGGCGGTGCCTTGCTGCCGACATTGGCTGGGGCAGTCTGTTGCTGCTGGTCCATCTGCCCGGCCAGCTGGCCGAGGATCTGCAGCGGGTCCTGCCCGGTGAGCCAGCCGATGCCGACGATCAACAGGATGGCACCGAGCCCCAGGCCCTTGCCGCCGCCGAAACGCATGCCGCCGCCACCGCCACCTTCGCCGCGGGCATCGACCACGTTGTCGCTGCGTCGGCCTTTTCGCCATTCCATGTGCTGCTCTCCAGTTTTTTGAAACATGAAGTCAAAAGATTAGTTCAGCGCCGCGCTGGCCGTAGAGGTAAGCGCAAGAGCATAACCAAATGGTTATGCCTATGACCGCTGAATTCAATATTCATCCCGTCGTACCTGCCGGAAACTGCAAGTCCGCCTGCCACGCCCAGGCGACTTCATAATTCCAAAAGAGGTAACCGGCATGCCTGCCCAGGACACCAGCCGTTTCGTGATCCGTGATCGCAACTGGCACCCCAAGGCCTTCACCCCCGACTACAAGACCTCGGTCGCCCGCTCGCCGCGCCAGGCGTTGGTGAGCATCCCGCAGTCGATCAGCGAAAGCACCGGCCCGGACTTTTCCCACCTGCGCTTCGGCGAGCATGACCACGACCTGCTGCTGAACTTCAACAACGGTGGGCTGCCGATCGGCGAGCGGATCATCGTCGCCGGCCGCGTGGTCGACCAGTACGGCAAACCGGTGCCCAACACCCTGGTGGAAATGTGGCAGGCCAACGCGGGTGGCCGTTACCGGCACAAGAACGACCGCTACCTGGCGCCGCTGGACCCGAATTTCGGTGGCGTCGGTCGTTGCCTGACCGACCGCGACGGCTACTACAGCTTCCGCACCATCAAGCCTGGCCCGTACCCATGGCGCAACGGCCCCAACGACTGGCGCCCGGCGCATATCCACTTCTCCGTCAGCGGCCCGTCGATCGCTACCAAGCTGATCACCCAGCTGTATTTCGAGGGTGACCCGCTGATCCCGATGTGCCCGATCGTCAAGTCGATCGCCAACCCGGATGCGGTCGAGCGGCTGATCGCCAGGCTCGACATGAGCCACGCCAACCCCATGGATTGCCTGGCCTATCGCTTCGACATCGTCCTGCGCGGCCAGCGCCAGACCCACTTCGAAAACCGCTGAGGAGCACCGACATGCCTATCGAACTGCTGCCGGAAACCCCCTCGCAGACCGCCGGCCCCTACGTACACATCGGCCTGGCCCTGGAAGCGGCCGGCAACCCGACCCGTGACCAGGAAATCTGGAACCGCCTGGCCAAGGCCGATGCCCTGGGTGAGCACATCCTGCTGATCGGCCAGGTGTACGACGGCAATGGCCACCTGGTGCGTGATTCGTTCCTGGAAATCTGGCAGGCCGACGCCAACGGCCTGTACCAGGACGACTACAACCAGGAGAACGTCTTCAACAGCTTCGGCCGCACCGCCACCACCTTCGATGCCGGTGAATGGACCCTGCACACGGTCAAGCCGGGTGTGGTGAACAACGCCGCGGGCGTGCCGATGGCGCCGCACATCAACATCAGCCTGTTTGCCCGGGGCATCAATATCCACCTGCATACCCGGCTGTACTTCGATGACGAGGGCGAGGCGAACGCGAAGTGCCCGGTGCTCAACCTCATTGAACAGCCGCAGCGGCGCGAGACGCTGATTGCCAAGCGCTGTGAAGTGGAGGGGAAGACGGCGTATCGCTTCGATATCCGTATCCAGGGGGAAGGGGAGACGGTGTTCTTCGACTTCTGACCTGAGCAACGCATCGCGGGGCAAGCCCGCTCCCACTGGCCTTGTGCAAGGCCTTCGTGGGAGCGGGCTTGCCCCGCGATGCTTTCAGCGCCGAACCAGCAGGACGCCGCTTTCCATGTGATGGGTATAGGGGAACTGGTCGAACAGCGCGCAGCGTTCGATGCGATGGGTGTCCTGCAACTGGGCGATGTTCTGCGCCAGGGTCTCGGGGTTGCACGAGATGTACAGGATGCGCTCGAAGCGCCGGGTCAGTTCGCAGGTGTCCGGGTCCATGCCGGCGCGCGGCGGGTCGACGAACACGGTGCCGAAGTCGTAGGCCTTGAGGTCGATGCCTTCCAGGCGGCGGAACGGGCGGACCTCGTTCAGCGCCTGGGTCAGCTCTTCGGCCGACAGGCGCACCAGGCGCACGTTGTCCACGCCATTCTCGTCGAGGTTGTGCAGCGCGGCGTTGACCGAGGTCTTGCTGATCTCGGTGGCCAGCACCTGGCGGGCACGGGTGGCCAGCGGCAGGGTGAAGTTGCCGTTGCCGCAGTAAAGCTCCAGCAGGTCGTCGTCGCGCTCGCCCATGGCTTCGAAGGCCCAGCCGAGCATCTTCTGGTTCACCGCGCCGTTGGGCTGGGTGAACGCGCCTTCGGGTTGGCGATAGCTGAAGGTGCGGCCGGCGATGTCCAGTTTCTCTACCGCGTAGTCACGGCCGATCACCAGGCGCTTGCCCTTGGAGCGGCCGATGACGCTGACATTCAGCTCGGTGGCCAACTGCTGCGCGGCGGCTTCCCAGGCGTCGTCCAGCGGGCGGTGGTAGCACAGGGTGACCATGGCATCGCCGGCCAGGGTGGTGAGGAACTCCACCTGGAACAGGCGGTTGTTCAGCGCCTCATTGCCCTGCCAGGCGGCCTTCAGGCGCGGCATCAGTTGGTTGATGCGCTGGCTGGCGATAGGGAAGTCGTCGATCAGGATCGCCTTGTGCTTCTCGCCCGGGGCGAACATCGCGTAATGGCGCTGGCCGTCCTCGCGCCACAGGCGAAACTCCGCGCGCAGGCGGTAGTGCTCGCGCGGCGAGTCGAACACTGCAGGCTCGGGCGCCGCGAACGGCGCCAGCAGCTCACGCAGGCGGGCGACCTTGGTCGCCAGCTGCGCGTCGTATTGCGTAGGGTCGAAAACGGCACTCATGCGTTGAACCAGCCCAGCTTGATGACAAACAGAATGGACAGGATCACCAGCGCCGGGTTCAGGTCGTGGCGACGGCCGGACAGCAGCTTGATGGCGGTCCAGGCGATGAAGCCGAAGGCGATGCCGTTGGCGATCGAGTAGGTCAGCGGCATGGCCAGGGCGGTGACCACCACCGGCGCGGCTTCGGTAACGTCATCCCAGTTGATCTCGGCCAGGCCCGAGGCCATCAGCACGGCGACGAACAGCAGCGCCGGGGCGGTGGCGAAGGCGGGCACGCTGCCGGCCAGCGGGGCGAAGAACAGCGCCAGCAGGAACAGCACGGCGACCACGATGGCGGTCAGGCCGGTGCGGCCACCGGCACTGACGCCGGCGGCGGATTCGATGTAGCTGGTGGTGGTCGAGGTGCCCAGCAGCGAGCCGGCCATGGCGGCGGTGCTGTCGGCGATCAGGGCGCGGCCCATCTTCGGCATGTGGCCGTCCTTGCCCATCAGGCCGGCGCGCTTGGCCACGCCGATCAGGGTGCCGGAGTTGTCGAACAGGTCGACGAACAGGAAGGCGAAGATCACGCTGATCAGGCCGACGTCCAGTGCGCCCTTGATGTCCAGCTGCAGGAAGGTCGGTGCCAGCGACGGCGGCATCGAAACCACGCCGGCGAACGGGGTGACGCCCAGTACGATCGAAGCGATGGTCACCGCGAGGATACCGATCAGCACTGCGCCACGGACTTTCATGGCCTCGAGGGCGACGATCAGGAAGAAGCCCAGGGTGGCGAGGATCGGCGCTGGCTGCTTGAGGTCGCCCAGGCCCACCAGGGTGGCCTGGTTATCGACGACGATGCCGGCGTTATGCAGGGCGATCAGCGCCAGGAACAGACCGATACCGGCGGCAATGGCCGAGCGCAGCGGCAGCGGGATGCTGTTCACGATCCATTCGCGGATGCGGAAGATCGACAGCAGGAAGAACAGCACGGCGGACAGGAACACCGCACCCAGCGCCACCTGCCAGGTGTGGCCCATGTGCAGGACCACGGTGTAGGTGAAGAAGGCGTTCAGGCCCATGCCCGGCGCCAGGGCGATCGGGTAGTTGGCGATGATGCCCATGGTCACCGAGCCGATGGCCGCGGCCAGGCAGGTGGCGACGAAGATCGCGCCCTTGTCCATGCCGGTCTCGCCGAGGATGCTCGGGTTGACGAACAGGATGTAGGCCATGGCCAGGAAGGTGGTGACGCCCGCGAGAATCTCGGTGCGCACGTTGGTGTTGTGTGCCTTTAGTTGAAACAGCCTTTCCAGCATGCCTGCTCCCAGGGCGCCTCGCGCCGTGAATGTATCGTCCCCAACAGCAAAGCACAGACCGTACCGGATGCCGCGGTTTTGCGTGGGGGGCAAAAAAGCCGCGCATCATACCAGCATGGGGGGCGGGGGCCTATGGCCATTGGGGAGAGGGCATTCCGTAGCCTGTGCCGGCCCTTTCGCGGGTAAACCCGCTCCCACAGGGATCGCGCGGCCTCTTGGCCCTGTGCAATACCTGTGGGAGCGGCGGTGCGCCGATGCGATTTACCCGCGAAGAGGCCGGCACAGGCAACCGGTCAACCGTTATGCAGCCGGTCGCGGTGGGTCAGGGTCGGGAACAGTTTCATCCACACCCCGGTCACCACCAGGGTGCCGACACCACCGAGCACCACCGCCGGCACTGTGCCAAACCAGTGCGCGGTGAGCCCTGATTCGAACTCGCCGAGCTGGTTCGAGGCGCCGATGAACAGCCCGTTCACCGCACTCACCCGGCCGCGCATTTCATCCGGGGTCTCCAGCTGCACGAAGGCGCCACGGATGACCATGCTGATCATGTCAGCCGCGCCCAGCACCACCAGCACCGCCAGGGAGAACCAGAACGAGGTGCTCAAGCCGAAAGCGATGGTCGCCACGCCGAACACCCCCACCGCAGTGAACATGACCAGGCCCACCTTGCGTTCCACCGGGAAGCGCGCCAGCCACAGCGACATCAGCAGCGCGCCCACCGCCGGGGCCGAACGCAGCAGGCCCAGGCCCCAGGCGCCGGTGAGCAGGATGTCCTTGGCGAACACCGGCAGCAACGCGGTGGCGCCGCCCAGCAGTACGGCGAACAAGTCCAGCGAAATGGCGCCGAGGATGTCCGGGCGGCTGCGGATGAAGCGGATGCCGGCCAGCAGCGACTCAAAGCTCGCGCGGCCTTGCTGGAGTGGTTGCTGGCGGGCGTCGAGGCTGAGCATGAGCAGGCAGGCGATCACATACAGGGCCACGGTCGGGGCATACACCCAGATGCTGCCGAAGGCATACAGGAAACCGCCCACCGCCGGGGCGACGATGGTCGCGGTCTGGGTCGCCGAGGCCGACGCCGCCACCGCCCGCGGGAACAGCCCCGGCGGCACCACGTTGGGCAGCAGCGCCTGGGTGGCCGGCATCTCGAACGAGCGGGTGGCGCCGAGCAGGAAGGCCAGCACGAAGATCAGCTCGCGGCTGACGTTGTCAGTGACACTGCCAAGGGCCAATGCCAGGGCGATCAGCGCCTGCAAGGTCTGGCAAAGCGCGGCGACCTTGCGCCGGTCATAGCGGTCGGCAACGTGCCCGGTGTGCAGCATGAACAGCACGCGCGGGGCAAATTCCACCAGCCCGACCAGGCCCAGATCGAGCACATTGCCCGTCAACTGGTAGAGGTGCCAGCCGATCGCCACGGTGAGCATCTGGAAGCCGCTGGCAGTGAAGACGCGGGCCAGCCAGAAGGCCATGAAAGGGCGGTGATGACGCAGCAATTGCGGGGCGGAGTCGGACATCGGCAGGCCTGTAACCTCGGCAATAGAGGGGTCTGCAGAGTAGCATCTGTTTGTAACATTTAGTTGCTGAATGTCGAGATGGACAGTTTTTCAGTGCCTGGAAAAGGGGGTGGGACAACGGGTCACGCGGCAATCAACCACACATCTTGTGACTTGATTCGGGACTATGCTTCCAGACATTCGTTGACTTGGATCAATCGTTCCAGATGCAACGAATTTGGCCCTTGGGCCGGAATCCCTGCGATCGAACAGAACAATTCCAACGAGCCGCACTCGATCACTGTGGGGGCAGTGGGCGACAAGGGCCACAAGCCTGGACGCCGGATTATCTGAAGAGGAAGCACCATGTTCGGATTAGAAGCCCTAGAGCTCGCCCGAATCCAGTTTGCCTTTACCGTGTCCTTTCACATTCTGTTCCCGGCCATCACCATTGGCCTGGCGAGCTACCTGGCGGTTCTCGAAGGCCTTTGGCTCAAGACCGGCAACAACACCTACCGTGACCTCTACCACTTCTGGTCGAAGATCTTCGCCGTCAACTTCGGCATGGGCGTGGTCTCCGGCCTGGTCATGGCCTACCAGTTCGGCACCAACTGGAGCCAGTTCTCCGACTTCGCAGGTTCCATCACCGGCCCCTTGCTGACCTACGAGGTACTGACGGCCTTCTTCCTCGAGGCCGGCTTCCTTGGCGTCATGCTGTTCGGCTGGAACCGTGTCGGCCGAGGCCTGCACTTCTTCGCCACCTGCATGGTGGCGCTCGGCACCTTGGTCTCGACCTTCTGGATCCTGGCGTCCAACAGCTGGATGCAGACCCCCCAGGGCTACGAGATCGTCAATGGTCAGGTGATCCCGGTGGACTGGTTCGCGGTGATCTTCAACCCGTCCTTCCCCTACCGCCTGATGCACATGGCCACCGCCGCCTTCGTCGCCACGGCGTTCTTCGTCGGGGCCTCGGCGGCCTGGCACCTGTTGCGTGGCCGGGATAACCCGGCGGTGCGCAAGATGCTGTCGATGGCCATGTGGATGGCGCTGATCGTCGCGCCGATCCAGGCGGTGATCGGTGACTTCCACGGCCTCAACACCCTCAAGCACCAGCCGGTGAAGATCGCGGCCATCGAGGGCCATTGGGAAAACAAACCCGGTGAACCGACGCCGCTTATCCTGTTCGGCATCCCGGACATGAAAGCCGAAACCACCCGCTTCAAGATCGAGATCCCGGCCCTGGGCAGCCTGATTCTTACCCACAGCCTGGACAAGCAAGTACCGGCAATGAAGGAGTTCCCGCCCGAAGACCGGCCCAACTCGACCATCGTGTTCTGGTCGTTCCGGGTCATGGTCGGCCTGGGCATGCTGATGATCTTCGTTGGCCTGTGGAGCCTGTGGCTGCGCAAGCGAGGCACCCTGTACAGCTCGCGGCCGTTCCTCTACCTGACCCTGTGGATGGGCCCGTCGGGGCTGATCGCCATCCTCGCTGGCTGGTTCACCACCGAGATCGGTCGCCAGCCATGGGTGGTCTATGGGCTGATGCGTACCGCCGACGGTGTGTCCAACCATAGTTATGCGCAGCTCGGTTTCACCCTGGTGATGTTCGTGGTGGTGTACTTCGCCCTGTTCGGCACCGGCATCGGCTACATGATGCGGCTGGTGCGCAAAGGGCCGAAAACCGGCGAAGGAGAGGAACACACCCCAGGTGGCCCTGGCCAGCAACGTACGCCGGCGCGGCCGCTGTCCGCCGCCGATGATGGCCATGAGGCCACCTCCACCCGCCTGAGCGAGGGGAACTGAGATGGGTATCGATCTTCCGCTGATCTGGGCCGTGATCATCATCTTCGGCGTGATGATGTACGTGGTGATGGACGGTTTCGACCTTGGGATCGGCATGCTCTTCCCGTTCGTCCAGGACGAGCGTGACCGTGATGTGATGATGAACACCGTCGCCCCGGTATGGGACGGCAACGAAACCTGGTTGGTGCTGGGTGGCGCCGCGCTGTTCGGCGCCTTCCCGCTGGCCTACTCGGTGGTGCTGGAAGCGCTGTACCTGCCGCTGATCCTGATGCTGGTGGGGCTGATCTTCCGCGGCGTGGCCTTCGAGTTCCGCTTCAAGGCGCGGGCCAACAAGCGGCATATCTGGGACAAGGCGTTCATCTGGGGCTCGCTGGTGGCCACCTTCTTCCAGGGCGTGGCCCTGGGCGCCTTCATCGAAGGCTTCAAGGTGGTCGACCGCAAGTTCGTCGGCGGCTACCTGGACTGGCTGACGCCGTTCACCCTGTTCTCCGGCCTGGGCCTGATCGTCGCCTACACCCTGCTGGGCTGTACCTGGCTGATCATGAAAACCGAAGGGCCGCTGCAACAGAAGATGCACGACATGGCGCGGCCCCTGGCGCTGGTGCTGCTGGCAGTGATCGGCATCGTCAGCCTGTGGACACCGATCGCCTACCCGCAGATCGCCGACCGCTGGTTCAGCATGCCTAACCTGGTGTGGTTCATGCCGGTGCCGCTACTGGTGATGGTGACCTTCTATGGCCTGCTGCGCGCGGTGGCACGTAATGCGCACTACACGCCGTTCCTGCTCACCCTGGTGCTGATCTTCCTTGGCTACAGCGGATTGGGGATCAGCCTGTGGCCCAACATCATCCCGCCGTCGATCAGCATCTGGGATGCCGCCGCACCGCCGCAGAGCCAGGGCTTCATGCTGGTGGGCACGCTGTTCATCCTGCCGTTCATCCTCGGGTACACCTACTGGAGCTACTACGTGTTCCGCGGCAAGGTGACCCATGAAGACGGCTATCACTAGGAGCGCGCCATGATGGATGTCGAACAGAAGAAACCGTTGTGGCAACGCCTGGGCTGGCTGGTGCTGATCTGGGCGCTGAGTGTCGCGGCGCTTGGGGTATTCGCCTACGGGATGCGGATGTTCATGAGTGCTGCGGGGTTGAGCACGCACTGAGCCTGCATCGAAACCATCGCGGGTAGCGTGGGAACAACTGTCGTCTTGTAGGAGCGGCCTTGTGTCGCGATAGGGCCGCAGAGCGGCCCCAGGATTTCAGCGTTAATGCAGAAATCGCCGGGGCCGCTTTGCGGCCCTATCGCGGCACAAGGCCGCTCCTACAGTGGACGTGCAAGCCCGTTTAGTGGGGCTGCCTTACTTGCGGGCCTTGAGCACGACGAACTTCGGCGTCGCCGCTACTTGCTCCACACCTCTGAACAACCGCGCCAGCTTGCTGTGGTAGCCCAGGTGCCGGTTGCCGACGATGTACAACGCTCCCCCCACCTCCAGCGCCTCCCGTGCCTGCTGGAACATGCGCCAGGCGAGGAAATCGCCGACCACCTGCTGCTGGTGGAACGGCGGGTTGCACAACACCACGTCCAGCGACTGCTTGGCAATCCCCGCCAGGCCATCCGCCGCCTCAATGGCTACTTCACGATCGCCCAGCGCGGCCTGCCAGTTGTCACGGGCCGATTGCACCGCCATGTACGACTCGTCCACCAGGGTGTAATGCGCGTCAGGGTTCGCCAGGGCGCTGGCGATGGCCAGTACGCCATTGCCGCAGCCCAGGTCTGCCACCCGGGCGCGGCCCAGGTCGCGGGGCAGGTGCGGCAGGAAGGCACGGGTGCCGATGTCCAGGCCTTCGCGGCAGAACACGTTGGCGTGGTTGACCAGCTCCAGTGCCGGCGCGTCGAGGCGGTAGCGGCTAGGGTAGGGGGACTGGGCGAGTGGGCGCTCGGCGACCGTGGCGGTGAGCAGCCGGGCCTTCTTCTGGGCCAGCGAGGCCTGGACCGGGCCGATGTATTTTTCCATCAGGTCGCCGGCCGCACGTGGCAGGTGCTTGATCATGGCGCCGGCGATCACCTGAGCGCCGGGGGCCAGGTGGCCCTGCAGGCGGATCAGCTGTTCTTCGAGCAGGGCCAGGGTTTTCGGTACGCGCACCAGCACGCGATCGAAGGGCCCTTGCCAGTACTGGTTGGCGGGTACGAAAGGCACGGCATCGAACGGCTTGCCGTTGCCGGCCAGGTTCTTCTCCAGCGCCATGCGCGCCAGGTGCGAGTCGCCGCTGCTGATGACATCCAACGTGCCGGCCAGGCTGGCGGCCAGGGCGCCGAAGCTGTCGTTGAGCACCAGCACCCGGCAGCCTGCGACCGGTGCTTGGGCCGCCAGGTGCTCCAGCAGGTACTGGTCGGCGGCGTCGAACGCCAGCAGCGGGTCGTTGGCCTGTTCCGGCTGGCGAATCAGGTCGAGGTCGGCGAAGGGGCTGTTGAACAGTGGCATTAAGTACGGCTCGGCGCGAATCTGGCCGTCGCGGTGCGCGACGGGCTTGAGGTACGCGATTCTACAGGGCTTTGCGCTTCGAGGGGGTTACAGCAGGCCTTGGCGGAAGACGTTGACGATGGCTGCCACCTTGTTGTTTGTGTTGGTCTTGGCGATCACGCTGCGGATGTGGAAGTTCACGGTGCTGGTGGATAGCGAGAGTATCTTGGCGACATCCTCGGCGATTTTGCCTTCCGAGGACCACTTAATCACTTCCAGCTCACGCTTGCTCAGTGGCGGATAGTGCTCTTCGCTGGCCATATGCTGTTCGCTCACTGCGGCATGCAGCACCTGGCACAACCACATGATCTGTGCGCCGTTTTCATAGAGTTCGATGGGGCGAATCGGGTCGTCTGGCCGGGCTACACTCAGCTGGCTCTCGTTGTGCAGTTGATCGAACAACGATTGCGTCCAGCCATGGCGCAGGCCGTGGGCACAGGCTGACTCGCGCAGCTGCGGCATTTCTTTGAACAGGTCGTCGTTCCACAACAGCGGCAGGGTAGTCTTGCGGCATTCGCAGCAAGCCGGGTCGCTGTTCATGAACTCGTGCTGATAGACCTGGTGCCACTCGTCCGGGTAGTTGCTGCGGAAACTCACCTTGGGGGCTTTACCCGCGACATGCATGTGGGTCGCCAGGCTGACGAATTGCAGACCGAGTGCCTGCACCAGCTCAACCGCCTGGAGGAACAATCTGTCGGGGTCGTGCTCCCCCAGCATCTGTTGAAGCTGTTCGCTGTGCCACTGTGACATGGGTGAAACTCCCTGAAATCCGATGGATCCAATTACCGGGCTGCACGGGCCAATTGTAGGAAAAGTCCTCGTGATGCGCTGGGTTTTTTTGCTATAGCTGTCGCATTTCTTGCGCAGCTTTTTGTCAGCCAAAAACGATGCCCTACAATCCGGTGGTGTTTATCCCCGGCGCTTTGCGAGACACTTGGCGCATCTGATTTATGGAGCCCGTCATGACCGCCAGCGCCGACAAGTTCACCCGCCAGACCCTGCTCGATGTTCAGCCCCTGACGCCGAACCTGTTCAGCCTGCGGGTCAGCCGTGATCCAGGCTTTCGCTTCCGCTCCGGGCAGTTCGCCCGCCTGGGCGTGACCAAGGCCGATGGCAGCGTGGTATGGCGCGCCTACTCGATGGTCAGCGCACCCCACGACGAATTCCTCGACTTCTTTTCCATCGTGGTGCCCGGCGGTGAGTTCACCAGCGAGCTGAGCCGGTTGGGCGCGGGCGATACCTTGCTGATCGACCGCCAGGCATTCGGCTACCTGACCCTCGACCGCTTTACCGGTGGCCGCGACCTGTGGCTGTTGGCTACCGGCACCGGTATCGCGCCGTTCATGTCGATCCTGCAGGACTTCGAGGCCTGGGAGCGCTTCGACAACATCAAACTGGTGTACTCGGTGCGCGAGGCCAAGGAGCTGGCGTATGTACAGGAGATCGCCGGGCTTGAGCAACGCGACTACCTGGCGGAGTTCGCCGGCAAGTTGCAGTTCATTCCGGTGGTGACCCGAGAGCCGCATCCGGGGGCGTTGAATGCGCGGATCACCACGCTGATTGAAAACGGCGAGCTGGAGCGCGCGGCGGGGCTGGAGCTGTCGCCTGAGCATTCGCGGATCATGCTGTGCGGCAACCCGGACATGATCGATGAGACGCGCAAGGTGCTCAAGGCGCGCGACTTGCAATTGAGCCTGAGCAAGCGGCCAGGGCAGGTTGCGGTGGAGAACTACTGGTAATAAGCGGCAAGCTTCGAGCTGCAAGCCGCAAGAAAAAGCCGGACCGCAGATGCTGACAGATCGCGGTCCGGCTTTTTCTTGCAGCTTGTAGCTTGTAGCTTGTAGCTTGCCGCTTACTTCTGGTTCTGCGCCTTGAGCAGGTCGCGGATCTCGGTCAGCAGGGTTTCTTCAGCGCTTGGTACCGGTGGCGCGCTCGGTGCCACGGCTTCTTCGCGCTTGAGGCGGTTGATCGCTTTCACGCCCATGAAGATGGCGAAGGCGACGATGATGAAGTCGAGGATGGTCTGGATGAACTTGCCGTAGGCCAGGACCACGGCCGGTACATCGCCCTCGGCGGCCTTCAGGGTAATGGCCAGGTCACTGAAGTCCACACCACCGATCAGCAGGCCGATGGGGGGCATGATCACGTCGCCGACGAACGACGAGACGATCTTGCCGAAGGCGGCGCCGATGATGATACCGACGGCCATGTCCACGACATTTCCTTTGACGGCGAAGGCCTTGAACTCACTGAGCATGCCCATGTGCGATTTCCTTGTAACAAATGGTGAGGTAGACGCAGTGTAAGCCACTTAAACGCTTCATGCGTGGCATTCAGGGCTACTGACTGCGGTTAGAGCGAATAGTTTTGTCGCCTCTCGGTGCGTTCGGGACACGTCCGGCTTCGGCTATCATGGCGGTTTTTTCCAGGAGACTGCGCCCATGGCCAAGGCCAAGCGTTTGTATGGCTGTACCGAATGTGGCGCGACTTTCCCCAAATGGGCCGGCCAGTGCGGCGAGTGCGGCGCCTGGAACACCCTGGTCGAGACCATGATCGAAAGCGGCGGCGCGGCGGCCCCCAGCGGTCGGGCCGGCTGGGCCGGGCAGCAGGCGCAGATCAAGACCCTCGCCGAGGTCAGCGTCGAAGAGATCCCGCGCTTCACCACCAGCAGCACCGAGCTTGACCGGGTGCTCGGGGGTGGCCTGGTCGATGGTTCGGTGGTGTTGATCGGCGGCGACCCGGGCATCGGCAAATCGACCATCCTGCTGCAGACCCTGTGCAACATCGCCACGCAGATGCCGGCGCTGTACGTCACCGGCGAAGAATCGCAGCAGCAGGTGGCCATGCGCTCGCGGCGCCTGGGGCTGCCCCAGGACCAGCTCAAGGTCATGACCGAAACCTGCATCGAGGCGATCATCGCCACTGCCCGCCAGGAGAAGCCGCGGGTGATGGTGATCGACTCGATCCAGACCATTTTCACCGAGCAGCTGCAATCGGCCCCGGGTGGCGTGGCCCAGGTACGCGAAAGCGCGGCGCTGCTGGTGCGCTATGCCAAGCAGAGCGGCACGGCGATCTTCCTGGTCGGCCACGTCACCAAGGAAGGTTCGCTGGCCGGCCCGCGCGTGCTGGAGCACATGGTCGACACCGTGCTGTATTTCGAGGGTGAATCGGACGGGCGCCTGCGCCTGCTGCGGGCGGTGAAGAACCGCTTCGGCGCAGTCAACGAACTGGGCGTGTTTGGCATGACCGATCGCGGCCTCAAGGAAGTCTCCAACCCTTCGGCGATCTTCCTCAACCGTACCCAGGAAGAGGTGCCCGGCAGCGTGGTGATGGCCACTTGGGAAGGTACCCGGCCGATGCTGGTGGAGGTGCAGGCACTGGTCGATGACAGCCACCTGGCCAACCCGCGGCGGGTGACCCTGGGCCTGGACCAGAACCGCCTGGCCATGCTGTTGGCGGTGCTGCACCGGCACGGCAGCATCCCCACCCACGACCAGGATGTGTTCCTCAACGTGGTCGGCGGGGTCAAGGTGCTGGAGACCGCCTCTGACCTGGCGCTGCTGGCGGCGGTGATGTCGAGCCTGCGCAACCGGCCGCTGGCCCACGACCTGCTGGTGTTCGGCGAGATCGGCCTGTCTGGCGAGGTGCGCCCGGTGCCCAGCGGCCAGGAGCGCCTCAAGGAGGCTGCCAAGCATGGCTTCAAGCGTGCCATCGTGCCTAAGGGCAATGCGCCGAAAGAGGCGCCGGCGGGCTTGCAGGTGATTGCCGTGACGCGTCTGGAGCAGGCCTTGGATGCATTGTTCGAATAGTCGGCTTCTTGCAAGTGATTCTCAATAGCTAGTAGCATGCCGCCACCTTGCGACCATCGTATGGAGTGCGTGTGGCGGAGTTCGACCTCAAGCGGCTGTTCCTCAAGCACGCGAAAAACCTGCAGGCCATGCTTTCGCGCAAGGTGCGCGACCCGCAATTGGCCGCCGACCTGGTGCAGGACAGTTTCCTGCGCCTGGCCGAGCAGCAGCACGTCGACCGCATCGACAATGCCCAGGCCTACCTGTACCGCACGGCCCACAACCTGATGGTCGATCATGTGCGCCAGCAGCAGCGGCGCAAGACCGATCTGGTCCCCCACGAAGCGCTGGAAAGCATCATCGAGGACGGCCCCGGGCTCGACGAGCAGGCTGCCCGCATCCAGCACCTGCGCCGCTTGCAGGCGATCCTCGAGGCGTTGCCCGAACGTACCCGGCAGGTGTTTCGCCTCAATCGCCTGGAGGGCATGACCCACGCCGAAGTCGCGCGTCACCTGGGTATTTCCGACAGCTCCGTGCAGAAGCATCTGGCCAAGGCCCTAGCCTATGTGATGCAGTGCCTGCAGGAAGTGGAATGACCAACGGTTTACTGACAAACGCCGCTTCAGACGTCAGCCCAGACATAACCAGATCGCGAGAGAACCGTGTGAGCAGCCAGAACGAGCAAGCCATCCGCGAGCAGGCCGCCGAGTGGGTGGTGCTGCAAGGCGCCGGCCCCCTGAGCAGTGTGCAGCAGCAGGCGCTGGAGCAGTGGTGTGCGAGTGACCCGCGCCATGCCCAGGCCTTTGCCTTCGCGCAGGCGACCTGGGGCGACCTGGGGCAACTGGCGGGCCTTGCTCCCGCTGGCGCGCCGCATCGCGCGCCGCTGCCGCGCAGTGCGCGCACGCCTGCCCGGCGCAGGGGTTCGCGTATTCGGCGGGCTGTGGCCTGCAGCGCGTTGGTACTGCTGGCGGTGCTGGGGGTGGAGCAGGGGCCCGGCCTGCTGCTGGACTGGCGCGCGGACTACGTCACCGCTGCTGGCGAAGTGCGTCGGGTGACCTTGCCCGATGGCAGCCTGGTCGATCTCGACAGCCGCAGTGCCTTGCAGCTGGCCTTCGATGGCCAGCAGCGGCGGGTGCGCCTGCTGGCCGGCGATGCAGTGTTCAGTGCAGCGCCGGTCACGGCCGCCGAGCCACGGCCGTTCGTGGTCGATTATGCCGGCGCCAGCACGCGGGCCCTGGGCACGCGGTTCGTGGTCGGCATGGCGGGCGAGGGCGGTTGGGTCGGCATGCTCGAACACAGTGTCGAGGTAAAACTGCAAGCCGCGCCGGTACAGGGCGTGACCAGCCAGCTGTTGCAGCAGGGCCAGGCGCTGCGCTACGACCAGGCCCAGGGCGTTCGCCTGTGGCCAGGGCGTGACCTGCAGCGGGCCACCGACTGGCAGCGTGGGGTGCTGGTGTTCGAACGCCAGCCGCTGGCCGAGGTGGTCGAACGGCTCAATCGCTACCGTGACGGGCGCTTGCTGGTGGTCGACGCGGCCCTGGCGCAGCGCCAGGTCAGTGGGGTGTTCCGCCTCGACAACCTGGCCGTGGCAGCCGATGTGCTCACCGCCGAACTCAAGGCCGAACGCCTGCAATTGCCTGGCTTGACGCTGATCTACTGAACCGCTGAAAAAAACTTTCGTTTCGCGTTACTGAGTTTTCCCGCGTCGCACGTCTGATTGTTGAGATTGATTTTCATTACTAGAAATCGCCAACAGAAGACGAGACGCGCAGTGAGCACGCACCCCGTACAATCCCGTCGGCCCCTGAGCCGCATCGCCCTGGCCAGCAGCCTGGCCATTGGCGCCCTGAGCCTGCCGATGGGGATCGGCCTGGCCCAGGCCGCCACGTCGCCGAACAGCACAAGCCGCAGCCTGGTGCAGTTCGACATTCCCGCCCAGCCGCTCGACAGCGCCGTGCTGGCCTATGCCGAACAGTCCGGCGTGCAGGTGTTCTACGACAGCCGCAAGCTGGTCGGCCTCTACAGCGAAGGGTTGCGCGGTGGCTACAGCGTGGAAGAGGGCCTGCGCCTGCTGCTGCGCAACATGCCGGTGCGCTACCACTTCAGCGCCGCAGGGCAGGTGGGGCTGGAGCGCCTGGAAGAGTCCGGCGTGGCCCTGGAACTGGGGGCCACCCAGGTCGAGTCCAGCCGTGACGGTGACTGGGTGTACCAGGCGCCACGTTCGGCCAGCGTGATCACCCGCGATCAGATCGACAAACGCCCACCGCGCCATGCCGCCGACATGCTCGAGCAGACCGCCGGGGTGTACACCGCAGTCAACCAGCGTGACCCGGGACTGTCGGTGAACATCCGTGGCGTGCAGGACTACGGCCGGGTCAACATGAACATCGACGGCATGCGCCAGAACTTCAGCGTCAATGGCCACCAGCAGCGCAATGGCACGATGTTCATCGACCCGGAGTTCGTCAGCAACGTCGAGATCGAAAAGGGCAGCCAGTCCGGCATGGGCGGCGCGGGTGTGCTCGGCGGTATTGCCAGCTTCAACACCTTGAACGCTGCCGAATTTCTTGGCCCGGGCAAGGAGATGGGCGGCCGGATCCGGGCCGGGCACGGTATCGGTGAGCTGGGCAACGGCACCTATTTCAACGGCAGCGGCGTCTTCGCCTTCGGCAACGACGTGGGTGACCTGCTGCTGGGCATGAGCGAGCGCCACTTCGGCAACTACCGCGCTGGCACCAACAACAAGGACAACCTGGGCACCGAAATGCGCCTGCGCAAGTTGTTCCCGCGGGCCTGGGACAACTGGATCGAGTCCGAGGTTGGCGACATGGGCACGGTGACCCGCTCGAACCTGATCAAGGTGGGCCTGAACCTGCCCGAAGACCAGCGCCTGCAACTTAGCTACATGGAAACCGACACCGACAGCAAGGACGCCTGGACCTGGCTGGCCTCCGACCTCAACTCGTTCTACTACCGGCGCACCGCCAGCAGCGACATCAACGCGAAGAACTTCGGGCTCGACTACAGCTATGCGCCGGACAACGACCTGATCGACTTCAAGGCCAAGCTGTATTTCGTCACCACCCGCCAGGACCGTTGGAACAACAGCAATACCGCCAGCGTCGGCAGCGGCAACTTCTACGCCGACTACAACGACCACTTCCAGACCGACACCTGGGGCCTGCAGGCGCAGAACACCTCGCGCTTCTATTTCGGCCAGAGCAACCTGCTGAGCTTCAACTACGGCGCCGAACTGTTCCTGGACACCTTCAAGCCGAGCAGCGAGCGCATCCCCGCGCCGAGTGAAAGGGACAACCCGTTCATCGCCGGGGCTGACCCAGAAGGCAAGCGGGCCATGGGCAGCCTGTTCGGCAACCTGTCGTTCGAGCATGACGGCTGGCTGACCCTGGATGCCGGCCTGCGCTACGACCGCTATCGCCTGACCGGCAAGACCGGGTTCACCACCTGGGCCTACCCGGTCGGGGTTACCGGCGTGGACGTGCTGCGCGAGCAAACCGAGTTTGCCTACGACGTCGAACGCGAAGAGGGGCGCTTCTCGCCGACCTTCGGTATCGGCGTCAAGCCGGGGCTGGACTGGTTGCAGCTTTATACCCGCTGGGGTCGCGGCTGGCGCCCGCCGGCGGTGACCGAAGCGTTCATGAGTGGCAAGCCGCACGGTGGCGGCAACGAACTGGTGTACCCCAACCCGTTCCTCAAGCCCGAGCAGTCGCATAACTGGGAAGCCGGTTTCAATATCTTCAAGGAATCGCTGTTTCGCGATGGCGACCGCCTCGGCGTGAAGGTGGCCTACTTCGATACGCGGATCGAGAACTTCTCGTACCTCGACTACAGCGTCGACCTGCCCGGCACCGACATCACCGGGCTGTCGCTGGGCAACAGTGCCTACACCAACAACCTTGAAGGCACCAACTTCCGTGGCGTGGAGTACTCGCTCGACTACGACAACGGCCGCTTCTACACCCAGCTCAGCTACACCCACATGATCGGCAGCAACGAGTTCTGCTCCAAGCAGCTGTACATGGGCGGCGGTGTGCAGCGCAACGACGCCGGCATGATCGACACGGTGATCGACTTCGGCGGCTTCCCGATCCCGGTGACCTTACCGGCCTACAACTTCAGCGAGGGCCAGGCGATCAATGACCAGGTCAGCTGTGGCGAGATCATGGGCAACGCCGCCTACATGCCGTCCGACCGTGGCGCGTTGACCACCGGCCTGCGCTTCTTCGACAACACCCTCGATGTCGGCGCCCGCCTGCGCTACAGCGCGGGCCGGGGCGAGCACCTCAACAGCCAGGGCTACGGCAACCTGGAGAAGGCCCGCTGGCCGGAATACAAGGTCTACGACCTGTATGCCAGCTACTGGGCGACCCCGCAGCTGAACATTGCCCTGTCGCTGGAAAACG
Source organism: Pseudomonas sp. TWI923 (assembly GCF_039673365.1). Taxonomy (NCBI): domain Bacteria; kingdom Pseudomonadati; phylum Pseudomonadota; class Gammaproteobacteria; order Pseudomonadales; family Pseudomonadaceae; genus Pseudomonas; species Pseudomonas sp. TWI923. Next base: position 44,373 of record NZ_JBDJLM010000003.1, read on the forward strand.
TCACCGACGAGGCTTACTTCGTGGCCATGGGCGACGCCAACAACCTGTCCCTGGCCCGTGGCCGGACCCTCTCCGGCATGCTCGAGTATCGATTCTGATTCACCAGGTTCGCCCACTGTCGGGCAACACGAAGGCGTTGGACGCCTTCGCTTTCAACTGCAACGCAATGAGGAAATGCAATGTCTCTGTCCGTTACCTACTCGGCTTCCTTCGCCAACTTCACCGTTGACCAGTACCTCTCGGCCTGGGCCACCGGTTTCAAGACCGCCGCCCACAACGCCAGCAACACCGGTGGCTTCAACGAGGGCGGCACCGATGGCAGCCAGTACGCCATTCGCGGCACCAATGGTTCGAACTTTGCCGTGATCGCCGAAAGCGACACCCCGACCGGCCTGCACTACGTCTGGAATGCCTCGCTGCCGGCCGGCGACAACCAGAACCACTACCTGTACGGCGAGCTGGACACCGTGACCCTGGGCAACACCCTGCTGCGTGACGCCAGCGGCAACTACAGCGTGCAGGCGCTGGCCGTGAGCTTCGACGGCCTGGACCTGAACGCCGCTCAAGGTGCCGGCCGTGCAGGCAACGACGTGCACAACGTGATCTACAACCTGATGCAGGGCAAGACCAGCGGCCTGGAAACCGTGCTGGACAACCTGCTGGCCGACTACGGCGTATCCACCAACAACACCTTCGCCCAGATCAACACCGCCCTGGCGGCTGGCCCGGTCGCGGCCTCGGCCGAAGCCGTTGGCGTGCAGGCGCTGCCTGAAGACCTGGCCTTGGCGGCCTGAGCCCAGGCATGAAAAAGCGAATGGAAGGTAACCCTGCCATTCGCTGATTTGTTGCATTTACCCCGCAGCCCGTGTCTTTGCCGGGCCCAGGCTGCGGTGGTGCGAATTCTGTGGCGTCGACCGGCACAAAGCAATCGCCGGTCGGCGCACCCTGTGAGGTTTCCAACGAATGCGAACCGCTCCCGCCGCGGCCAACGAAGTGCTGCAGGCGCTCAAGGCCTGCCGTGCCGGCCTCGCCAACGTCGCCCTGTTCACCGCGGTGATCAACCTGCTGATGCTGGCGCCGGCGCTGTACATGTTGCAGGTGTATGACCGGGTCCTGTCGTCGCGCAACGAGATGACGCTGCTCATGCTCAGCCTCCTGGTGCTGGGGCTGTTCGCCTTCATGGGCGTGCTGGAGTGGCTGCGCAGCCAAGTGGTGGTGCGCCTGGGCACGCGCATGGACATGGACCTCAACCCGCGGGTGTTCGACGCCGCCTATGCGGCCAGCCTGGCGGGGCACAAGGGCGCGGCCGGGCAGATGCTCGCCGACCTCACCAGCCTGCGCCAGTTCGCCACCGGCCAGGCGCTGTTCGCCTTCTTCGACGCACCCTGGTTTCCGGTGTACCTGCTGGTGATCTTCATGTTCAGCCCGTGGCTTGGACTGATGGCGCTGGTGGGCGCGGTGTTGCTGACAGTGCTGGCCTGGGTCAACGAGCGCCTGACCAAGGCCCCGTTCGCCGAAGCGGGCGAGCTGTCGCAGCAGGCCGGCCTTGAAGCCAGCGCCAACCTGCGCAATGCCGAGGTGATCGAAGCCATGGGCATGCTGGGCGCGGTGCGCCAGCGCTGGGCGCGCCTGCACCATGGTTTTCTGGCCCGGCAGAACCTGGGCAGCGAGCGCACCGCGGCGGTCAGCGCGGTGTCCAAGACCGTGCGCCTGGCTTTGCAGTCGCTGGTGTTGGGGCTGGGCGCCTGGCTTGCGATCGAGCAGTTGATCACCCCCGGCATGATGATCGCCGGCTCCATCCTGATGGCCCGGGTGCTGGCGCCGATCGACCAGTTGATCGGCGCCTGGCGCCAATGGAGCGGTGCCCGCCAGGCCTACCTGCGCCTGAGCGAGCTGTTGCGCTCGCAACCGCCGCGCCCGGCCGGCATGCCCTTGCCGGCGCCGTTGGGCAGGCTCACGGTGGAACAAGTGGGCGCGCTGCAGCCGGGCAGCAACCGGCCCTGCCTGAACAACCTGGGTTTCGACCTGGCTGCCGGTGAGTCGCTGGGCATCATCGGCCCGTCGGGTTCGGGCAAGTCGACCCTGTCCCGTCTGTTGGTCGGTGCTGCCGCGCCGTCCACCGGCAAGGTGCGCCTGGACGGTGCCGACCTGCGGGTGTGGGAACGCCAGGCGCTGGGCCGGCATATCGGCTACCTGCCGCAGGATGTGCAACTGTTCGCCGGCAGCATTGCCGACAATATTGCCCGCCTTGGCCCGGTGGACGCCCAGCAGGTGGTGGCCGCCGCGCAAATGGCCGGTGTGCACGAGATGATCCTCAAGCTGCCGGCCGCCTATGACACGGTGCTGGGCGAGGGCGGCAGCGGGTTGTCTGGCGGCCAGCGCCAGCGTATCGGCCTGGCCCGTGCGCTGTACGGGTTGCCGGCGTTGATCGTGCTCGACGAGCCCAACTCGAACCTCGACGAGGCCGGTGAGCAGGCGCTGCTCAAGGCCGTCGGCAAGCTGCGTGAGCACAAGCGCACGCTGATCCTGATCACCCACAAGTCGTCGTTGCTGGCGGGCCTGGACAATCTGCTGATGCTGCAGAACGGCCAACTGCAAGCCTACGGGCCGACCGCCCGGGTGCTGCAGGACCTGCAGCGCGCCGCCCGCCCGGCGCCGGTTGCCGCCGCCCCCGCCACACGCCCGCCCCTTGGCCTGAGCGCCAGCTTCGGCCTGCCAAGAGCCTGACTTCATGACCGTACATGCTGTTACCAAGCGCAAGACCGATGTGCCCGCCGACCCCGACAACGTGCTCAGCCTCAGTGAACACCGCCCCGCCCGGATGGGGCGTTGGCTGGTGCTGGCCGGCTTTGGCGGCTTCCTCTTGTGGGCTGCGCTGGCGCCGCTGGACAAGGGCGTGCCGGTGACCGGCAACGTGGTGGTGGCCGGCAGCAAGCAGGCGGTGCAGCACCCCACGGGTGGGGTGATCGAGCAACTGCTGGTACGCGATGGCGAGCCGGTCAGTGCCGGCCAGGTGTTGCTGCGCATGGACCCGACCCAGGCCCAGGCCCAGGTCGGCTCGCTGCGGGTGCAGTACGTCAACGCCCGCGCCGGTGAGGCGCGGCTGCTGGCCGAGCGTGACGGCCTGCCGGGCCTGGCGTTCCCGGAGGGCCTGCAGGCCGAGGCCGGCACGCCCTGGGTGGCCGCGGCCCTGGAGGGCCAACGCCAATTGCGGGTCAGCCGTGCCCGCGCATTGGACATGGAGCTTGCTGGCATGCGCGAAGGCATCGCCGGCGCCGAGGCCTCGTTGCAGGGCTTGCAGGGCTCGCTGGCCAGCAAGCAGGCCCAGCGCGACGCCCTCGACGAGCAACTGCGTGGCCTGCGCGACCTGGCCCGGGATGGCTATATCGCCCGTAACCGGCTGCTCGACAATGAACGCCTGCTGGCCCAGGTCAACGGCTCGATCGCCGAAGACCTGGGCTCGATCGGCCGCACCCGGCGCCAGGTGCTGGAACTCAAGCTGCGCATCGGCCAGCGCCAACAGGAGTTCCAGAACGAAGTGCGTCAGCAGTTGGCCGAGCTGCAAGCCAGTGCCGAGGACCTGGGCAATCGCCTGCGCAGCGCCGAGTTCGAGTTGGCCCACACCCAGGTGCGTGCCCCGGTGGCCGGCACGGTGGTGGGGTTGAGTGTGTTCACCAATGGCGGGGTGATCGCCCGTGGCCAGCAGTTGATGGAGATCGTCCCGGCCGGTGCGCCGCTGCTGGTCGATGCCAGGGCTCCGGTGGAGATGGTCGACCGCTTGCGCCCGGGGCTGCCGGTGGAGCTGATGTTCGCCGCCTTCAACCAGAGCACCACGCCTCGGGTGGAGGGGGAGGTGAGCCTGGTGTCGGCTGATCGGCTGGTCGATGAAAAGACCCAGCATCCCTACTACCAGGTGCGCATCAAGGTCAGCGAGCAGGGCCTGCAGCAATTGGCGGGGCTGGACATCCGCCCGGGCATGCCGGTGGAGGCGTTCGTGCGCACCGGTGAGCGCTCGCTGCTCAACTACCTGTTCAAGCCGTTGGCCGACCGGGTGCATGTCGCCCTGGCGGAGGAGTGATGCGGATGCTGCTGTTTGCCCGCCTTGCCCTGCCCATGCTGATCGCTGCCAGCCTGCCGGCGCAGGCGCTTGATCTGGGCGATGCCTATGCCCTGGCCCTGCGCAACGACCCGGCCTGGCAGGGGGCGATCGCCGAGCGCGCCGCCGGTGTGGAGAACCTGGCAATCGGCCGTGCCGGCCTGTTGCCCAAACTGTCGTACCGCTACAACCGCGCGCGCAACGACTCCGAGGTGACCCAGCGCAGCCCGCTCGGCAACGTCACCACCCAGCGCGACTACCGCAGCTACAGTTCGACGCTGACCCTGGAGCAACCGCTGTTCGACTACGCCGCCTGGAGTGCCTATCGCCAGGGCGTGGCCCAGGCGGCGCTGGCGGACGAGCGCCTGCGCGGGCGCGGCCAGGAGCTGGTGGTGCGCTTGTTCCAGGCCTACAGCGAGGCGTTGTTCGCCAACGAGCAGATCGGCCTTGCCCAGGCCCAGCGGCGCACCTATGCCGAGCAGCTGACACTCAATGAGCGATTGCTCAAGGGCGGCGAGGGCACCCGTACCGACCTTTTGGAAACCCGCGCCCGCTTCGAGCTGGCCCAGGCCCAGGAGATCGAGGCCGGCGACAGCCTCGATGCCGCGCTGCAGGCGCTGCAGGCGATCATCGGCGAACCTGTGACGGTCGAGGACCTGGCACCGTTGGCAACGGGTTTCACGGTCCAGCCACTGACACCGGCACGTTTCGAACCCTGGCGCGACCTGGCCGTGGCCCACAACGCCGAGCTGGCCAGCCAGCGCCATGGCCTGGAGGTGGCCGAGCACAACGTCGAGCGCCAGCGCGCCGGGCACCTGCCGTCACTGAGTGCGTATGCCAGCAGTGGCGTTTCCAGTTCCAGTTCCGAAAGCAGCTACAACCAGCGCTATGACACCGACAGCATCGGCCTGCAGTTGAGCATGCCGCTGTTTGCCGGGGGCGGAGTGTCGGCCTCGGTGCGCCAGGCCCAGGCCCAGCGCGATGCCGCGGGCTTCGAGCTGGATGCCCAGTTGCGCGACACGGTCAACCAGCTGCGTCGGCAGTTCAACCTGTGCGCCAGCAGTACGGCGAAGATCCGAGCCTATGACCTGGCGGTGAACGCTGCGGGCGCGCTGGTGGAGGCCACGCGCAAGAGCGTGGCGGGCGGCGAGCGGGTCAACCTGGATGTGCTGGATGCCGAGCAGCAGCTGTACAGTGCCCGCCGCGACCTGGCCCAGGCGCGTTACGACTACCTGCGGGCGTGGCTGAAACTGCGCTACCTGGCGGGGGTTCTGGATGCCGGGGACCTGAACGCGCTGAACGGTTACTTTGCCGCCCACGGCTGATCAATCCCAAGAACTGCAAATGACTTGTTGATTTAGCGGGGTCCTGTGGGAGCGGGTTTACCCGCGAAGCAGACGACGCGGTGCAGGGCACCGGCTTCGCCGGTGTTCGCGGGTAAACCCGCTCCCACAGGACACGCGCCGCGCTTGCGAAATCAGCGATCTGCGCAGGTAAACAAAAAGGGGAGCCGACGATGCGCATCGGCTCCCCTGCGTGATCGCTTCGCTCAGCGATCAGTGCTCGGCAACGGCTTTGCGCCTGGGCGCTTCGTTGCCGTGTTCGTCCAGCTCCATGACCGGCACTTCATTGCCGTCGGCGTCGAACAGCTTGCCATCCTTGAAGTAGTCGCCATCGCGCAGGCACGAGATGTCCGAGTACTGGATGGTGCGCTCGTAGGCCGCGGCGAACACCGACTGGTTTTCCGAGTTGCCGGTGGTGAAGTGGTTGAACATCAGGTTGAGCAGGATGGCCATGATCGCCGCCGAGCTGATGCCGGAGTGGAAGATGGTTTCGAACCAGCTCGGGAAGTTGTGGTAGAAGCTCGGCGCGGCGATCGGGATCATGCCGAAGCCCAGCGAGGCGGCGACGATGATCAGGTTGACGTTGTTCTTGTAGTTGACCTTCGACAGGGTGCGGATACCACTGGCAGCCACGGTACCGAACAGCACGATACCGGCGCCGCCGAGAACCGGGGTTGGGACTGCGGCGATGATGCGGCCCATGATCGGCAGCAGGCCGAGCACCACCAGGATCACGCCGCCGGTGGCCACCACGTAGCGGCTCTTGACCCCGGTCACGGCCACCAGGCCAACGTTCTGGGCGAAGGCGCTCTGGGTGAACGAACCGAAGATCGGCGCCAGGATGCTCGATGCCATGTCGGCGCGCAGGCCGTTGCCCAGGCGTTTGGAGTCGACCTTGGTGTCGATGATTTCACCGACCGCGAGGATGTCGGCCGAGGTTTCGACCAGGGTCACCATGATCACGATGCACATCGACAGGATCGCGGCGATGTGGAAAGTCGGCATGCCGAAGTGGAAGGGGGTGGGGAAGGCGAAGATCGGGCCTTCGGTGACCTTGCTGAAGTCGGTCATGCCCAGCGCCCAGGCGATCAGGGTGCCCGCCACCATGGCCAGCAGGATCGACAGCCGCGAGATGGTCGCGCTGCCCAGCTTGCTCAGCACCAGGACGATGGCGAAGGTCAATGCCGCCAGGCCGATGTTGGCCACGCTGCCGAACTCCGGCGAAGCGCTGTTGCCGCCCATTACCCAGCGCGCCGCGACGGGCATCAGGGTGAGGCCGATGGTGGTGATGACGATACCGGTCACCAGCGGCGGGAAGAATTTGGTGATGCGCGAGAACACCGGGGTGATCAGAAAACCGATCAGAGAGGCGGCCATGACCGCACCCAGCACCGCCGGCAAGCCACCACCGTCCTGGCTGCCGAGGATCGCGCCCATGGTCGCCACACCGGCAAACGAGACGCCCTGCACCAAGGGCAACTGGCAACCGAAGAACGGCAGGCCGAGGGTCTGCAGCAACGTCGCCAGCCCCCCCGCGAACAACGAAGCCGCAATCAGCAGGCCGATCTCCGCGGGGGCCAGACCGGCCGCCTGGCCGAGGATCAGCGGTACCGCGACGATCCCGCCATACATGGTCAGAACGTGTTGCAGGCCGTAGGCCAGGTTGGCGCCAAGCCCGAGGTTTTCATCCTCGGGGCGTTGGGTGGGAGACGTGCTAGGGGACGTAGTCATGGAGCAGGCTCTCAGCATTTATTGTTGTGGCACTACTGTAGACAGGATGTGGATTCGATTGCCATCAGAATTGTATACAATATTTTGATCCTGACGCGCACAGCTGTGCCTCCAGGGTGCGCTTTTTCTGGATGCAGAATGCGTTCCAACTCGGTAAATGCGGTACTAGAAGGGTGTGTACAAGGGTCGATGGGGCCCGCACAAAGCTGTCTGGGTAGACAGGAAACACTCCCGAGTCAGTTTGTTAGCAGGCTAAGAGATTTCAATCTTCGATCAATTCACGCAGCTCACGCATCATTTCGGTGCTGTCGGCCACGTTCAATTCCACCAAACGGTGCAAATGGGTCATCGAATCGACGTCGATATAGAGGCAGATGAAGCCCAGGCGCTTCGATTCCTCATGGCGTAACTCGACCTGCATTTTCACGTGGTTGTTCGCGTCGAGGTGGATGATCGCGTCGAAATCCTGAGAGGGGTCGGCATCCCAAGGGGTGGGGCGCTCGATCAACAGGCCCTTGAGTGAAAGGTCGAGCAACTTGACAGGCCAGCGCTGGTCGCCCTGGCGCAGTTCGGTAGGTGCATCGAAGTCGATGCGTTGGAAGCGGCGGCGTTCGTCGTGACTGCTCATGGGGGAGGTCCTCGAGGGTTCAACCTGACTATAGTGGTTAATGTCGCTGTAGCAGGTACCGCAATCTGGCCGCAGAGGCTCTAGACCAAAGCAAGTGTGGCAATGCGCGATGACACGCCCTAGACTCGATGGGCGGTCTTTCCAATCCACCAGCTGGAAGTAAACCATGAACAACAATAATAGCCTGCTACGCCACATTCCGTGGCTGGCGCTGGCAGTCATAGGGGCCTGCGCGCTGGGTGTGGTAGCCCTGCGGCGCGGCGAGGCAATCAACGCCTTGTGGATCGTGGTCGCGGCAGTGGCCATCTACCTGGTTGCCTACCGTTACTACAGCCTGTTCATCGCCACCAAGGTGATGCAACTGGACCCCCGTCGGGCCACGCCCGCGGTACTCAACAACGATGGCCTGGACTACGTCCCGACCAACAAACACATCCTCTTCGGCCACCATTTCGCCGCCATTGCCGGTGCCGGCCCGCTCGTGGGCCCGGTGCTCGCCGCACAGATGGGCTACCTGCCCGGCACGCTGTGGCTGATCGCCGGCGTGGTGCTGGCTGGCGCGGTACAGGACTTCATGGTCCTGTTCCTTTCCACCCGTCGCAACGGCCGCTCGCTGGGCGACATGGTGCGTGAGGAAATGGGCCGCATCCCGGGTACCATCGCCCTGTTCGGCTGCTTCCTGATCATGATCATCATCCTCGCGGTGCTGGCGCTGATCGTGGTCAAGGCCCTGGCCGAGAGCCCGTGGGGCATGTTCACGGTGATGGCGACCATCCCGATCGCGATGTTCATGGGCATCTACATGCGCTATATCCGCCCGGGCCGCATCGGCGAAATCTCGGTCATCGGCGTGGTGCTGTTGCTGCTGTCGATCTGGCTGGGGGGCCAGATCGCCGCGGATCCGGTCTGGGGCCCGGCCTTCACCTTCACCGGCGTGCAGATCACCTGGATGCTGGTCGGTTACGGTTTCGTCGCCGCCGTGCTGCCGGTTTGGCTGGTGCTGGCGCCGCGTGACTACCTCTCTACCTTCCTCAAGATCGGCACCATCGTCGGCCTGGCCATCGGTATCCTGATCATCGCCCCCGAGCTGAAAATGCCGGCGCTGACCCAGTTCACCGACGGCACCGGCCCGGTGTGGAAGGGCACCCTGTTCCCGTTCCTGTTCATCACCATCGCCTGCGGCGCGGTGTCCGGATTCCACGCGCTGATCTCCTCGGGGACCACGCCCAAGCTGCTGGACAACGAAACCAACGCCCGCTACATCGGCTACGGCGGCATGCTGATGGAGTCGTTCGTCGCCATCATGGCCATGGTTGCCGCCTCGGTGATCGAGCCAGGCGTGTACTTCGCCATGAACAGCCCGGCCGCAGTGGTCGGTGCCGACGTTGCTTCGGTGGCGCAAACGGTCAGCAGCTGGGGCTTCCTGATTACCCCCGAGCAGCTTGAAGCCACGGCCCGTGACATCGGCGAACACACCATCCTGGCCCGTGCCGGTGGTGCGCCGACACTGGCGGTCGGTATCGCGCAGATCCTGCACCAGGTGCTGCCGGGTGAGAACACCATGGCGTTCTGGTACCACTTCGCGATTCTGTTCGAAGCGCTGTTCATCCTGACCGCCGTGGACGCCGGTACCCGTGCCGGGCGCTTCATGCTGCAGGACCTGCTGGGCAGCTTCGTGCCTGCGCTCAAGCGCACCGAGTCGTGGGGCGCCAACCTGCTCGCCACCGCCGGTTGCGTGGCGATGTGGGGCTACCTGCTGTACCAGGGCGTGATCGATCCGCTGGGTGGTATCAACACCTTGTGGCCGCTGTTCGGTATTTCCAACCAGATGCTGGCCGGTATCGCCCTGATGCTCGGCACCGTGGTGCTGATCAAGATGAAGCGTCAGCGCTACATCTGGGTCACCCTGGTACCAGCGGTCTGGCTGCTGATCTGCACCACCGCAGCGGGCCTGATCAAGCTGTTCGACCCGAACCCGGCCGTCGGCTTCCTGGCCCTGGCCAAGAAGTACAGCACCGCGCTGGACGCCGGCCAGGTGCTGGCCCCGGCCAAGGACATCGGCCAGATGCAGCACGTGATCTTCAACGCCTACACCAACGCCGGCCTGACGATCCTGTTCCTGCTGGTGGTGTTCAGCATCCTGTTCTTCGCCCTCAAGGTCGGCTATGCCGCCTGGGGCCGCAAGGAGCGCAGCGACAAGGAAACCCCGTTCCAGGCTTTGCCTGACGCTTGAGAGGAATGCCGCGATGTTCAACGACTTGAGTCGACTGGGTAAGTACCTGGGGCAGGCAGCCCGCCTGATGGTCGGCATGCCCGACTACGACAACTACGTCGAGCACATGCAGACCAAGCACCCGGACAAGCCGGTGATGAGCTACGAAGCGTTCTTCCGCGAACGCCAGGAAGCGCGCTACGGTGGCAAGTCCGGGCCCAAGTGCTGTTGAACCCGCGACACGTGTGAATCAGTGGGAGCCCGGGCAACCGGGCTCCCACTTTCGTTTTCAGCTCCAGGAGACAACCGCGTGCATACGCCGATTCCCGTTACCGTGCTGACCGGCTTCCTCGGCGCCGGCAAGACCACCCTGCTCAAACACATGCTCAAGGCCGAGCACGGCCTGAAGATCGCCGTGATCGAAAACGAGTTCAGCGAGGCCGGCATCGACAGCCAGCTGCTGGGCGACGAACCGGTGCAGGTCATGACCCTGGCCAACGGCTGCGTGTGCTGCAGCATCCATGGCGACCTGACCCGCGCCCTGTACCTGCTGCTCGAGCGCCTGGATGCCGGCGAAATCGCCTTCGACCGCCTGGTGATCGAGTGCACCGGCCTCGCCGACCCGGCGCCGGTGGCGCAGACCTTCTTCATCGATGAGGAGCTGCGTGAGCGCTATGTCCTCGACGGCATCATCACCTTGGTCGATGCCGTGCATGCCGAACTGCACCTGACCCAGGCCATCGCCCAGGCCCAGGTCGGTTTTGCCGACCGCCTGCTGCTGAGCAAGACAGACCTGGCCGAACCCGAAGCCGTCGAGGCCCTGCGCGAGCGCCTGGCCCGCATCAATGGCCGGGCGGCGATCCGCGTGGTGGAGCACGGCTGCATCGACCTGGCCGAGTTGCTCGATGTGCGGGGGTTCAACCTCAATCCGGATTTGGGCATCAGCCTCAGGCCCACCTTGCGCCCGGTGCTCAAGCCCGCCACTGCGGACCGTATCTCGACGCTGGTGCTGCGCACCGAAACGCCGTTGGATATCGATCGTCTCAGCGACTTCATGAACACGTTGCTGGAGGAGCACGGCAAGCAATTGCTGCGCTACAAGGGGGTGTTGAACATTGCCGGCGAGGAGCGCCGCCTGGTGTTCCAGGGGGTGCTGAAGTTGTACGGATTCGACTGGGATGCCGAATGGAAGGTAGGCGAGCAGCGGGAAAGCGTGATGGTGTTCATTGGTGATGAACTGCCAGAGGAGAAGATCCGGACGGGGTTCGAGGCGCTGTCTCGATAACTTGAGCGATGGGCCGCCCTGCGGCCCATCCACATGCCTGGCTCATACCTCGCCAGGATTGCTCAGATACGGTGCGTTGCGTTGCAGAATCCGCATGTTCAATTCAAGCGGGCCTTCGCCTTCGGCGCAGATGTACGTGTAGGCAGCTTTCTTGAACGTACGTAATTGAAAGGGGGTGTTCTGGTTTACCTGGGCCAGCCTGAAGGTGAATGAGTCGCCTGCTACTGTCGGGTCTATCTTCTGGTTGTCAGCGTTCAGCAAGTGAAAGAGGTTGGCGTATCGTCCTTCACTTTCATGCGTAGCGGCGCCCAAGCACTGCTCGGAAAGCATGAAAATCGCTTTGCCGAAGCGTTCCTCTGAACGCACATAAAGCCGGTATCCGTTCTCCACCGATCGGAAGTACAGGTGCAGCGGCGGCACGTCGACTGTTTCGGCTCGATGCCCAAGGTAGTGGGATTCGTTGTATCGCTTCACCTTTACCCCGCCCTGTTTGCGCTCGCGATGCAGCTGGCTGCCTACGAGGACCCAACGAGAGACACCCTTACTGCGAAAGCTCCGCAGAAACACAAAGCGGGTAGAGGCTTTCGATTTTTTGTCGGGTGGCTGAATTTCCTTCGACGTTAGGATTACCGGCCCGCCGTGGAGTTGATCAAGGAAGTGGAAGGTACCGTTCTTTGCCGTGACTTGCGCGATGAAGGAGCGTTGTCGATGAGTTGGCATGGGGGCCTCATGGATACTGTGGGTGAAGCCCGATCATCGTCTCGCCTGGTCGCATGCATCAGCAGGAAATGCCATCGTTGAAGACGTTGAGCGCAAGGTTGCCAGGCGCGGAAAAACGCGAGGGTGTTCATTGCTGAAAAACTACCCAAGGATTGGCGAGGCATGAAAAAGCCCGGCACATGGCCGGGCTTTTTCACATCAGGCAATCGCCAATCAGTTGCCGTACACCGGCAGCTTCTTGCAGATGGCCTTGACCTTCTCACGCACGGCGTCGATCACCGCTTCGTTGTTCAGGTCGGCCAGGATGTCGCAGATCCAGCCGGCCAGCTCTTTGCACTCGGCTTCTTTGAAGCCACGGGTGGTCACGGCCGGGGTGCCGAAACGCAGGCCCGAGGTGACGAACGGGGAACGTGGGTCGTTCGGCACCGAGTTCTTGTTGACGGTGATGAAGGCCTTGCCCAGGGCGGCGTCGGCGTCCTTACCGGAGATTTCCTGCTTGATCAGCGACAGCAGGAACAGGTGGTTCTGGGTGCCGCCGGAAACCACGTCGAAACCGCGCTCGATGAACACCGAAGCCATGGCCTGGGCGTTCTTCACCACTTGCTGCTGGTAGGCCTTGAACTCAGGTTGCAGGGCTTCCTTGAAGCAGATTGCCTTGGCGGCGATGACGTGCTCCAGCGGGCCGCCCTGGGCGCCAGGGAAGACGGCGGAGTTCAGCTTCTTCTCGATGTCGGCGTTGGCACGGGCCAGGATCAGGCCGCCACGTGGACCGCGCAGGGTCTTGTGGGTGGTGGTGGTGACCACGTCGGCGAACGGCACCGGGTTCGGGTACACGCCAGCGGCAACCAGGCCGGCGACGTGAGCCATGTCGACGAACAGGTAGGCACCGACCTTGTCGGCGATTTCGCGGAAGCGGGCGAAGTCCAGTACCTGCGAGTAGGCAGAGAAGCCGGCAACGATCATCTTCGGCTTGTGCTCGACCGCCAGGCGCTCGACTTCGTCGTAGTCGATCAGGCCGTTGCCGTCGATGCCGTACTGGATGGCGTTGTACAGCTTGCCCGACGAGCTTACCGAAGCACCGTGGGTCAGGTGGCCACCGTGGGCCAGGCTCATGCCCAGGATGGTGTCACCGGCCGACAGCAGCGCCAGGTAGACGGCGGCGTTGGCCTGGGAGCCGGCGTGCGGCTGGACGTTGGCGTAGTCGGCGCCGAACAGCTCTTTGGCGCGGTCGATGGCCAGTTGCTCGACCACGTCGACGTACTCGCAACCACCGTAGTAGCGCTTGCCTGGGTAGCCTTCGGCGTACTTGTTGGTCAGTACCGAACCCTGGGCTTCCATGACGGCGGGGCTAGTGTAGTTTTCCGAAGCGATCAGCTCGATATGCTCTTCCTGGCGCAGGGCTTCTTGCTGCATGGCTTCGAAGAGCTCGGCGTCGTACTTGGCAATGGTCAAATCACGGCTGAACATGGCGGTCCTCAAGGATCGGGCTGGATTGGGGGGGCATTCTAACCGATTGATTCGCGCCTGGCATATGAAGTGGCATCAAGTCGCGGACCAATGGGGCTCATGTTGCAGGCCGCGCCGTGTCTGGGTTGGGCGGAAATGAGAGTTGACCCTTGGGTCCGTTTTTAGATGCGCATTTCAGTCGCGACGATGTACCTGTGGGAGCGGGTTTACCCGCGAACACCGGCCAGGCCGGTGCCATGTACCGTGTGGCCTGCTTCGCGGGTAAACCCGCTCCCACATGGATCGCACCAGACTGCAGCAGCTCACTGGAACATGAACAACGTCTCGTTGCTGAACTGCGCCTCGAACTGGTTGGCCGGCATCGGCCGGCCGAACAGGTAGCCCTGCACCTCGTCGCAGCCATGTTCGCGCAGGAACTCCAGCTGCTCGTGGGTTTCCACGCCCTCGGCGATCACCGCCAGGTTGAGGCTGTGGGCCATGGCGATGATCGCCCGGGCGATCTGCGCGTCCTGCTCGCCCTCGGGCAGGCCGTCGACGAAGGTGCGGTCGATCTTCAGCACGTCGATGGGGAACTGCTTGAGGTAGTTCAGCGACGAGTAGCCGGTGCCGAAGTCATCGACCGCGATGCTCAGGCCAAGGTTCTTCAGGCTGTCGAGGATCTGCATGGCCTCGTGGACTTCACGCATCAGGATGCTTTCGGTCAGCTCCAGCTCCAGGCATGCCGGCGGCAGGCCTGTTTCTTCCAGGATGGTGGCGATGCGCGTGCCAAGCTGGCCATCGGAGAACTGCCGGGCCGAGATGTTCACCGACACCTTCGGCACCCGCACCTTGGCCAGGTGCCAGGCCTTGAGCTGGCGGCTGGCCTCGCGCAGCACCCAGTCGCCGACGTCCACCACCAGCCCCAGTTCCTCGATCACCGGGATGAAGTCGCCCGGCGGTACCAGGCCGCGGGTCGGGTGGCGCCAGCGCAGCAGCGCCTCGGCGCCGGTCAGGCGCTTGCCGTCGCCGCTGAACTGCGGCTGGTAGTAGAGGATGAACTCGTTCTGCTCCAAGGCGTGGCGCAGGTCGCTCTCCAGCTCCAGGCGCTCCAGGGCGCTGGCGTTCATGTCCGCCTGGTAGAACTGGAAGTTGTTCTTGCCACGCTCCTTGGCGTGGTACATGGCGGTGTCGGCGTTCTTCATCAACTGGCTCAGCTCGCTGCCGTCCTGAGGGCTGAGGGCGATGCCGATGCTGGCGGTGACGAAGAACTCGCGGTTCTCCAGCACGAATGGGGTGACCAGGCTGCCGAGGATGTTCTCGGCGACGTGGATGGCGCGGTTGAGCGCCAGTTCGCGGGTAGCCTTGGGTTGCAGCAGCAGGGTGAACTCATCGCCACCCATGCGCGCCACGGTGTCGTCGTCGTCGACACAGGCCAGCAGGCGCTCGGCCATGTCCTTGAGCATGCGATCGCCCGCGGCGTGGCCGAGGGAGTCGTTGATCGGCTTGAAACGGTCGAGGTCGAGGAACATCAGCACCACCCAGGCCTTTTGCCGTTCGGCCTGCTGCAGGGCGGTATACAGGCGGTCCTGGAACAGCGTGCGGTTGGGCAGGTGGGTGAGGGCGTCGTAGTAGGCCAGGCGGTGGATGCGCTGTTCGCTGGCCTTGCGCTCGCTGATGTCGGTGAAGAAGCACACGTAGCTGGCCAGGTCGCCTTCGTCGTCGAGTACCGCGGTGATGCCGACCCAGGCCGGGTAGTGCTCGCCGTTGCGGCGCTTGAGGAACACTTCGCCTTCCCAGCTGCCGCGCTGGTTGAGCTGTTTGAGCACGTAGCCCAGGTGGGCGTCCTGCTGGTGTTCGACGGTGAGCATGCCCGGCAGCTGGTCGAGCACTTCGGCGACCGCATAGCCGCTGACCCGGCTGAACGCCTCGTTGGCCTGGACGATGTAGCCGGCCGGGTCGGTGATCAGAATCGCCGAGGTTGAGTGCTCGAATACCGTGGCCGCCATGCGCAGGTCCTTCTCGGCCCGGCGCTGCTGGCTGATGTCGCGGCCCACGCCGAGCACGCCCTCGAACCGCTCATGCTCGTCCCACACCAGTACCAGGCGCAGCTCGATGGGGATCTTGCGGCCGTCGGCGCGCAGGCAGTCGAACAGGAACAGTTGCGTGGGCAGGGTGGTGCGCAGCAGGGCCAACTGCTGGTTGTCGCCGAGGGCCTTGCTGACCCGTTCCATCAGGGCATAGACGCCGCTGAGCTGGGCCGGGTTGGCGACGATCGACTGCCAGCCGTTGGCGAAGATCCAGTCGGCCTGGTAACCGAGCACCGCCTGCACCGAAGGGCTGACGTAATTGAGCTGCAACAGGCTGTCGGTGGAGAAGATCACGTCGCTGATGCTTTCGGCGAGCATGCGGTAGCGCTGCTCGCTGTCGCGCAGCGACGCGCTGGCCTCGATCTGCACGGTGACGTCCTTGCCCACCCCGATGATGCGGGTGATGAGGCCGTCGCTGTCGCGGGTCAGCACTTGCTCGCGAATTTCATAGCAGCGCCAGCCGCCGTCGCGGTGGCGAAAGCGCAGCTGGCAGTACAGCGATTGTTCACGGTTGCTGTCCAGTTGTTGCCGGCGCAGCGTTTGATAGTGCTCGGCGTCCTCGGGGTGCAGCAGCAACTCCCAGAAGCGCTCGCCCATCTGCGCCAGCTCCGCGCGGTCGTAGCCCAGGGTCTGGCCGAGGTGGCGGTTGCTGAAAATCATCCGCTGGCTGTGCACGTCCTGCACGTAGAGCTGGTCGGGCACGGTGCGGACCACGTCCGACCAGAAACTCTCGCGTTCGAGCAACGACAGTTCCACCTGCTTGCGGCTGGTGATGTCGCTGATGCTCAGGATCACCGCCTGGAAGTCGCGGCGCTGCTGCGGCAGGCGCACCATCAGCCACAGGTGCAGTTCACCGCCCAGCGGGGCCGGCAGACGCACTTCCAGTTCGAGCTGGCTGCGTTCTTCGATCAGCGCGTCGATCAGTTGCATGCCGACGCTGTCGCGTCCGTCGCCGCTGCCATCGATCAGGCGTTGCCAGGCGCCTTCATTGCAATCGACGTTGAGCAACTGGCGGGCGACCTGGTTGATTTCGGTGATCTTCAGTTCGGCCAGCAGCGAGCGGCGCAGGTTCGGGTCCAGGGCCAGGCTTTGCTTGAGCGCGGCGCGGTTGCGCAAGTGGTAGCGGTCGAGCTGGCCGGGCAGGCTGGAGAGGTCGAGCACGCACAGGGCCACGCCGGTGCCCTCGAAGATTTCCTGATAACGCCGTCGGTCCTCCTGCAAGGCGCGCTGGCGGCGGCGCATGTTGATCAGCGCCAGTACCGGCAGCAGGGCGCAGAACAGCACCAGCACACATTTGCCGATCAGCGCCGGGAGCAGCTTGCTGCGGGCCAGGCCGGCGTCGAACAGGCCGCGCAGCTGCCAGCTGCTGTTGTCGATGTAGGCCAGCATCACGCTCTGCAGCGGCTCGTCGCTGGTGGTGGTCGGGCCGTGGCGCTCGATTACCTCGCCGCTGCGGCTGTTTTCCAGCAACCACAATGGGTGGCCGGGGCCATCCAGGTGTTGGGCCAGTTCCTTGTAGTAGTCGGGGCTCAGGCGCAGCAGCCAGTAGCCGCGGTCCTGCTCGGCGGGTTGGCGCAGCAGCAGGTAGACCTGGGTGTTGTCAGGGCTGTTGGTATAGAAGAAGGCGCGCCCCTGGTTGAGTTGCAGGAGCTCGTCAATCAGTGGGCGGTCGTCACTGCCGTCCAGGGTGTCGACCAGGGGCTGGCCATTGCTGTCCAGCCAGGCCAATTGCTGCAGGGCAGGCAGGCGCGCCTGCAAGGTTTCGAGCAGGGTCGGCAGGGCGGCGGGCGCCGGAGTTTTGACGTAGGGCTGGACCAGGTTCAGCGCTTGCTGTGCCTTGAGCGCCATGTTCAGGCTCAGATGGTCGGCCAGTTCCGCGCTGGTCGTCAGGCTTTGCTGGCGAAGGTCAGCCTGGGTGTGGCGGAACTGGGTGAACAGTTGCCATAGCAGCAGGCCCAGCAACACCAGCGCCAGCAGGGCCAGCGCCCCTTTCAACGAGCCGCGCAGATGGCTGCCGGCCTTGGCAGCAGCGGGGCGCAGGGATGACGGATGCGTGAGATTGGTCAAGCGTTGGTCCTGCGATTGGGCTGACGGCAGGGAGGGCGCATGCACGGCGCATGCCGTGGCCAGGCAAGCCGCCGGGCGCACTATAAGCCGCCAATGTGAAGCCGCCTAGCATGCCTTCAAACATGGCAAAGTGCCAGTGGGTGTGATCGCAGCCGGTCATGCCGGTTCGGCAAGCCCCTGCATCCTGTGCGAGAATGCCGGCCGCTTCATAGTCAACGCATCGGAGAAGTAAGGTTTTGGTTACCCACTATTCCACCAATGGTCTTGATTCTGCCTGCGGCCGCAGCAGTCAGACCCTGGTCAGCACTGCTGCGGCCGAGGACGTATCCTGCAAGACCTGCCAGCGCTCGCTGGCCAAGCCGGACGCGGCTGCTGCCAACCTGAACAAGACGCCGTCGCTGGCCGAGCTGCGCAAGTCGGCCAAGGCGGCCAAGGCCGCCGCTGAGCCTGTTGCCGAAGTTGCCGCGCAGCCGCTCGCCAAGCCTGCCGCAGCACCCGCCAAGGCGGTGAGCAAGCCGGCCGCCAAGCATGTCGACAAGCCAGCACGCAGCGGCGCCTTCAGCGTCAAGTCGGCCTGGGCCGCACGCCTGGCCGAGCAGTCGGACCGTTGCCGCCTGCCGCGTGGCAAGGCCAGGCAGTCGCACGTCTGAGCCCTGCCAGACCCTACTGGCCTCATCGCGGCAAGCCCGCTGTCACAGGTATGTCGAAGCCCCTCAGGGCGCTGCGAACCCTGTGGCAGCGGGCTTGCCTGCGATGAGGCCGTGACAGGCCATCGCTGTCACTCCAGCCCCAAGGGCTCGGCCACCCTGCGACCACTCTGTGCAAAGCCTGCGCTTGGCGTAGAATGGCCCACTTTGTTCAATGACACCCCGTAAACACATCCCCCGGGCAACCGCCTCGGGCGTACGTCGATGTCTTTACCTATCTGATAGAGGGCTTGGTTTTGGCTCAATACGTCTACACCATGCATCGGCTGAGCAAGGTCGTGCCGCCGAAGCGGGAAATTCTCAAGAATATTTCCCTGTCGTTCTTCCCGGGCGCCAAGATCGGCGTGCTCGGCCTGAACGGCGCGGGTAAATCGACGCTGCTGCGCATCATGGCGGGCGTCGACAAGGAATTCGACGGCGAAGCCCGTCCGATGCCCGACATCAACGTCGGCTACCTGCCCCAGGAGCCGCAGCTGGACCCAACCAAGACCGTGCGTGAAGTGGTCGAGGAAGCGGTCAGCGTGATCAAGGACGCCCAGGCCCGCCTGGACGAGGTCTACGCCGCCTACGCCGACCCGGATGCCGATTTCGACAAGCTGGCCGCCGAACAGGCCAAGCTCGAAGCCATCCTGCAGGCCGCCGACGGCCACAACCTGGAGCGCCAGCTGGACGTCGCCGCCGACGCCCTGCGCCTGCCGGCCTGGGATGCGAAGATTGAGCATCTGTCGGGTGGTGAAAAGCGCCGCGTGGCCCTGTGCCGCCTGCTGCTGTCGGCCCCCGACATGCTGCTGCTGGACGAACCGACCAACCACCTGGACGCCGACTCGGTGGCCTGGCTGGAGCGCTTCCTGCACGACTTCCCCGGCACCGTGGTGGCGATCACCCACGACCGTTACTTCCTCGACAACGTCGCCGGCTGGATCCTCGAACTGGACCGCGGCGCCGGTATCCCGTACGAAGGCAACTACTCGGGCTGGCTGGAGGCCAAGTCGGACCGTCTGGCGCAGGAATCCAAGCAGCAGAGCGCCCACGAAAAGGCCATGAAAGAGGAACTGGAGTGGGTGCGCAAAGGCGCCAAGGCCCGCCAGTCCAAATCCAAGGCTCGTCTGCAGCGCTTCGAAGAGATGCAGTCGCAGGAGTTCCAGAAGCGTTCCGAGACCAACGAGATCTACATCCCGGCCGGTCCGCGCCTGGGCGACAAGGTCATCGAGTTCAAGAACGTCACCAAGGGCTACGGCGACCGCGTGCTGATCGACAACCTGTCGTTCGCCATGCCCAAGGGCGCCATCGTCGGCGTTATCGGCGGTAACGGTGCCGGTAAATCGACTCTGTTCCGCATGCTGATGGGCAAGGAGCAGCCGGACTCGGGCAGCATCGAGATCGGCGAAACCGTGCAACTGGCCTGCGTCGACCAGAGCCGCGAAGACCTGGACGGCAACAAGACCGTGTTCCAGCAAGTGTCCGACGGTTCCGACCAGATCCGTATCGGCAACTACGAGATCCCGTCGCGCACCTATGTCGGCCGCTTCAACTTCAAGGGCGGCGACCAGCAGAAGTTCGTCAAGGACCTGTCCGGTGGTGAGCGTGGCCGTCTGCACCTGGCCCTTACGCTGAAAGAGGGCGGCAACGTCCTGCTGCTCGACGAACCGTCCAACGACCTTGACGTCGAAACCCTGCGTTCGCTGGAGGAGGCCCTGCTGGACTTCCCGGGCGCCGCCATCGTGATTTCCCACGACCGTTGGTTCCTGGACCGTGTGGCCACCCACATTCTGGCGTACGAAGACGACTCGAGCGTGGTGTTCTTCGAAGGCAACTACACCGAGTACGAAGCCGACCGCAAGAAGCGCCTGGGCGATGCCGCTGCCCAGCCGCACCGTGTGCGTCACAAGAAGCTGGCTCAGTAAGCTGGCTTAGGTTGCACAAAAATGGGGCCCCATGTGGCCCCATTTTTGTGCCTGACCGAAAAGTGGGGCTGGCTTCTTCGCGGGTAAACCCGCTCCCACAGGTCCGGCACTGGCAGTGAAATTGGTGCAGTCCTTGTGGGAGCGGGTTTACCCGCGAAGAGGGCGACGCGAGAGCAATTTTGTATACAGTTATATAAAACGCACCAAATAATTTCATAAAAACGACATTGCGCCCTGTTCCAGTGCGATTGGTTCTTGGTACATTCCCGAAAAAACCAAAAACAATCCCTCTTGGTGAGATGTCTACCATGATCGAATCTGTCGACGCCTTCCTGGCCCGTCTGCAACAGCGCGACCCTGCCCAGCCCGAGTTCCACCAGGCGGTGGAAGAGGTGCTGCGCAGCCTGTGGCCCTTCCTCGAAGCCAACCCTCACTACCTCAAGGCCGGCATCCTCGAGCGCATGGTCGAGCCTGAGCGCGCCGTGCTGTTCCGTGTGTCGTGGGTGGATGACCAGGGCAAGGTCCAGGTCAACCGCGGCTACCGCATCCAGATGAGCAGCGCCATCGGCCCGTACAAAGGTGGCCTGCGCTTCCACCCGTCGGTGAACCTGGGCGTACTCAAGTTCCTGGCCTTCGAGCAGGTGTTCAAGAACTCGCTGACCTCGCTGCCGATGGGCGGTGGCAAGGGTGGCTCGGACTTCGATCCGAAGGGCAAGAGCGATGCTGAAGTGATGCGCTTCTGCCAGGCGTTCATGAGCGAGCTGTACCGCCACATCGGCGCCGACCTCGACGTGCCAGCCGGTGACATTGGCGTGGGTGCCCGCGAGATCGGCTACATGTTTGGCCAGTACAAGCGCCTGGCCAACCAGTTCACCTCGGTGCTGACCGGCAAGGGCATGACCTATGGCGGCAGCCTGATCCGCCCGGAGGCTACCGGCTTCGGCTGCGTGTATTTCGCCGAAGAGATGCTCAAGCGCCAGGACAAGCGTATCGATGGCCGCCGCGTGGCGATCTCGGGTTCGGGTAACGTTGCCCAGTATGCTGCGCGCAAGGTGATGGACCTGGGTGGCAAGGTGATCTCGTTGTCCGACTCAGAAGGCACGCTGTTCTGCGAAGCCGGTTTGAGCGATGCCCAATGGGATGCGCTGATGGAGCTGAAGAACGTCAAGCGTGGCCGCCTCAGCGAGCTGGCCACGCAATACGGCCTGGAGTTCCGCAAGGGTCAGACGCCATGGGCCTTGCCGTGCGACATCGCCCTGCCATGCGCCACCCAGAACGAACTGAACGCCGAAGACGCCCGTACCCTGCTGCGCAACGGCTGCATCTGCGTGGCCGAAGGCGCCAACATGCCAACCACCCTCGACGCTGTGGATATCTTCATTGAGGCCGGCATTCTCTATGCGCCGGGCAAGGCGTCCAACGCCGGTGGCGTGGCCGTGTCGGGCCTGGAGATGTCGCAGAACGCCATGCGCCTGCTGTGGACTGCGGGCGAGGTGGACAGCAAGCTGCACAACATCATGCAGTCGATCCACCATGCGTGCGTGCACTATGGCCAGGAAGACGATGGCAGCATCAACTACGTCAAGGGCGCCAACATCGCCGGTTTCGTGAAAGTCGCCGATGCCATGCTGGCGCAGGGCGTGGTTTGATCTGAGACCGACGGGGCCGCTTTGCGGCCCTTTCGCGGCACAAGGCCGCTCCTACAAGATTGCGTGATCATCCAAATTGTCGCGCTCCCTGTAGGAGCGGCCTTGTGCCGCGATGGGCTGCAAAGCAGCCCCCAAGGCCCTCAGCTTTCACCCTCGATTTCAAGTATCTCGATCAACTGATCCCCCACCGGCCGCCGCCAAACCACTTCATCCCCAGGCCCCGCGCCCAGCAAAGCCCGCCCTAACGGCGAACTCCAGTTGATCAATCCCCGCCCAGCATCCGCTTCATCCTCGCCCACCAGCCGCACCACTTGCTCCTGGTCCTGCGCATCGACAAAGCGTACCCGGCTACCAATCTGCACCTTGTTGCGTGAAGCCGCTGCCGGCACCACCTGGGCACTCTGCACGCGGGCATTGAAATAACGCAGGTCGCGTTCGGCGTCGGCCAGGCGCTGCTTGTCGCCATGCTCGCCCTGCGCCTGCAGTTCACTGCGCAAGGCATTCAGTTCGGCCACGCGCGCTTGCAGCTGACACAGGCCGCTGGCAGTGACGTAGTTGGGTTCTTCGCTGACACGCCGCTCTACCGGCTGGTCGGCCTGGGCGGCGGCCTGGTCCTCGTTGACGAATGCTCGGCTCATGGGGGCCTCCTTGTGCTGGAGACCATGGTGGCAGGTCGTGGGTTGCAATGGTTGTCCGTTTGCGACGTCAGTTGCGGCGATAGGCGCGGGCGGCGCCCTGGTCCTTCTCGCGCTGCCAGTCGCGGTCGCGTTCGTCCCAATAGCGGTCATGGTATTGGCGCTGCTCTTCGCTGTTCTGCATGGCCTGGCATTGGCGAAAACCGTCGTCCCAGCCGCTTTCGTACTGGCGGTTGTGCAGGTAGCGCGCAACGTCCTTGCGAAAATCGCCGGCCATCGGCCCGGCGGCCTGGCGACCGCTGCTGCAGCCGTCCTCGAAACCGTCGGCGTAGGCGGGGGGATACCCTTGGTTGACCATCTGTTCGTGAGTGGTCTCGCAGCCTGCCAACAGCAACAGGACACACAGGCCCAACCAGTACCGCGACATATCCACCAGACCCTTGAAGTGATGGTGGGGAGTCTAGGGGATAGTTTGTCGGGCCAATGTCAAAACAGCGTCAAAGAGTCAGTTGGCTTTCATCGAGGAGTGTATTGCCGGCTTCGCGGGTAAACCCGCTCCCACATGGACCGCGCTAACCTCGAGGCAAGCATCGTACCTGTGGGAGCTGGCTTGCCAGCGATGAGGCCCGCACCGCTCAATACTGATACCACTTCAACTCCAGCATCACTTCGTTCTGCGCCGTGGCCAGATGGCTGAGCTGGCGCGAAGCACTCAACCGCACGCCCAGGTCCCGGCTGATCTCCCACTGCTGGTTCAGGCTCACGCTGCGCCGCACCTCGCCGTTGGTGAAGTAGTCGCCCTTGGCCTCCAGCGTCAGGTTGCCCAGCCCATTGCGCCACAACAGGCCGCCATTGAAACCGGCCGCCGGTGAGACGAACTCGGCGAAGTCGTTGTGATGCTCCACACGCAGCGTGCCCAGGGCAAAGCCCAGCAGCCCGTCACTCAGTTGCCAGGTACCGCCGGCGCCACCGTTGACGTGGCTGACCAGCACTTCGTCATCATGCTTGCCCGGCACCCGCTCCAGCCCGCCGGCTACCTGCCACGACCAGGGCTTGAGCAGCTCATTGCGCGGGGTCAGCGAACGAATGGTGGCCAGGTCCAGGCGCTGCACCTGCCAGTCGTTGCCTTCGTACTGGCGCAGCTTGAGCTGGAGGATCTCAATCTGCGCGCCGAGGGGGAAGCTGTACATGTTGTCGTTGAGGTCGTGGTAGGCCATGCGCAGACCGTACTCGGCGAAGGCACGGTCTTCACGGGTGCCGACACCCAGCTGCCAGGTCCGCGACTGGTGGCCATCTTCAGGCAGGCCGGGCCGCTCAATTTGCAGCGCTGGCGGCGGGTTGCGGTTGATCGCCCTGAGCAGCTCGAAGCTGCGCGCGGCCTGGGCTGGGTCGCGTTCCTGGCCGTTGGCTCGGTATCGCTCCAGGCGGTAGGCGGCGTCCTGCACCAGGGCCTGGCGGTCGCGGGGCAGGGCGGTGAATTCGGGGCTTTGCAGTTGCCCAGTGTCGGCGCTGAGGGCCAATACCTGCTGTTTCTCCGCAGGCTCCAGCGGCTCGGCCCGGGCCAGCAGCTCACGCTCGCGGGACGGGCGGTAGCGCACATCGGTGACCAGCCCGGACTGCTTGACCGCCTTGACGGTGTCGGTGGGGATGGCGGTCAGCGGGAACTGGGAGGTGAGGTCCAGGCTCGGGCGCGCCACCTGCAGCAGTTCGAGCAGGCGGTAGGAGCAGTTTTCGTCGAAGAAGAAATAGTCGAACTTGATCTGCTTGAGCTCCCACACATGCTCGACCATCCGTCCGGTCTCTTCCGGCGTAAGGTCCAGCTGGTACTCCCACAGGTCGCGGTTTTCCAGGCTGCGGTACTCGGACAGTTTTTCCTGGTAGGGCATGATCGCGAACAGCCCGGGGTAGCCGCCCATCAGGCCTTTCCAGGCGTAGAGGATGCTGTTGTCGCTGCCTTCGATATAGGCACCGAAGTTGATCGCGTAGCTGAGCAACGTGGTGTCGTCGCGGCGGGTGTTGGACTGGTCGATGCGCAGCAAGGTGTGGCCGAACATCGACGACGGGCTGTTGAGGTAGGCCGCCGGGAAGATCAGCGTCGCGCTGTGCGGGTCGACCGATGTGTACCAGGTGGCGAACTCCTGGCAAGCCGGCTTCGGCAGGTCGGTCAGGCCCAGCTGTTCGCGCAACCAGCGGGTGCGTGCCGGGAATACGCACTGCGGGTGCTTGTCGCCGAGGCTGGCCGGGGCATACAGCGCTGCGACCGTGGCCTTGAGCTCCTGGTCTGGATGGTGCGCGCCGTCTTCTGCAAGAAAGAACCGGCTGTCGTCCACATAGCTGCGCCAGCCGCCGAGCTTGGCCGTTTCATAGTGGCCCAGGGCGATCCAGTAGGGTGTGGCGGCCAGCTGTTGCAGGCGGGCCGGGTCTGGCTGTGGTGCGGCGTGCAAGGGTGCGCTGACGAACAGCGCCAGGGTAGCGAAGCGTTTGAGCATGTCGGGCAACTACGTCTGAATGATGCCGAAGGTGGATCGCCAAGCCCGCCCCGCTGCCGGGGCGGGAGGCGTGGGGCTCATGCCTCGGTGGCGTATTTGGCCAGTTGCGGGTCGCTCTTGAGCACTGCCAGGGTGTTGCTGTGGACGGTTTCGGCAGTGACGTCGGCGCTGCTGAAAATCTGCTGGAAATGCTCGTGGGTGACGGCGGCGAAATGCGCGCGGTCTTCAGGCGCCACGCCGAGGACCACGGCGTAGGTGGTCAGGGCTTCGCCCTGGCCCTTGGCCATGTCTTCGGACAGTTCGTTCATCATGCCGTTCATGGCGAACCACGACTTGCCGCCATAGGTGAGGGAGGCCTTGGTCGAGCAACCGTTGGTGCCCGAGGTCATGCCGAAGGTTGCGTTGCCGGACGTGCCGTTTGTAGTGGAGGCCAGGAAGTGGGCCGGGGTGCCGCGCTGGCCTTCGAACAGCAGGTTGCCCCAGCCGCAGTTGGGGCCACCCGGCGCTTCGGCCATGGCGTTGATAGAGACAGCGGCGAACAGAGTACCCAGAAGAATCCGTTTCATAGCGTTGTTCTCATTCTCAAGTGACGTACCAATGGTCAGGGTTCTGGCAACGCGGTTGCCAGCACAGGAAGTCGTGCCACCCCCCCGCGCAGCTAGGAGTTTAGGCAGGATCCAAAGGTTGCGTTGTTTATTGCGAAAAATGTCTTGCGTGATCGCCATTGTTGGGCTGCGACATAAAGTCCCGCAGAGCCTTGCAAGCTGCGCGCTGGCGGCGCCAGAATGCTTTCCATCCGCCCCGCCGAAGTAAGGAAACCCAATGCCCGATCCTGTCGCCTCGCGCCTGCGTCTCGCGCCCGAAGCCCTGACCCGGCGTTTCTCCGCTGAACAGTTTGCTTTCTCCAATACCGACGATCTGGAGCCATTTCGTGGTGTGCTGGGCCAGGAGCGTGCCGTCGAGGCCCTGCAATTCGGCGTGGCGATGCCGCGCCCCGGTTACAACGTGTATGTGATGGGCGAGCCCGGCACCGGCCGTTTCTCGTTCGTGAAGCGCTACCTGAAGGCCGAGGGCAAGCGCCAGGCCACGCCGTCCGACTGGCTCTACGTCAACAATTTCGAGGATTCCCGCGAGCCGCGTGCGCTGGAGCTGCCCGCCGGCAGCGCACATGCATTCATCAGTGACATGAATGGCCTGATCGACAACCTGGTGGCGACCTTCCCGGCGGTGTTCGAGCACCCCTCCTACCAGCAGAAGAAAAGCGCCATCGACCGCGCCTTCAACCAGCGCTACGACCGTGCGCTGGACGTGATCGAGCGCGCCTCGCTGGAAAAGGACGTGGCCCTGTACCGCGACAGCAGCAACGTCGCCTTCACCCCCATGGCCGACGGCAAGGCACTGGACGAAGCCGAGTTCGCCCAGCTGCCGGAAGAATTGCGCGAGCGTTTCCATGAAGACATCGCCCTGCTCGAAGAGCGCCTGAACGAAGAGCTGGCCAGCCTGCCGCAGTGGAAGCGCGAGTCGAACAACCAGCTGCGCCAGCTCAACGAAGAAACCATCACCCTGGCACTGCAGCCGCTGCTGGCACCGCTGTCGGAAAAGTATGCGGAGAACGCAGCTGTCTGCGCTTACTTGCAATCCATGCAGTTGAACCTGCTGCGCACGGTGGTCGAGCAACTGGTCGACGACAGCAAGACCGACGCCGTGGCGCGCAAGATGCTCGAAGAGCAGTACGCGCCCAACCTGGTGGTGGGCCATTGCGGCAACGGCGGCGCACCGGTGGTGTTCGAGCCGCACCCGACCTACGACAACCTGTTCGGCCGCATCGAATACAACACCGACCAGGGCGCCCTGTACACCTCCTACCGCCAGCTGCGGGCGGGGGCACTGCACCGCGCCAATGGTGGTTTCCTGATTCTTGAAGCCGACAAGATGCTCGGTGAGCCCTTCGTCTGGGATGCACTCAAGCGCGCCCTGCAGTCGCGCAAGCTGAAGATGGAGTCGCCGCTGGGCGAGCTGGGGCGTGTGGCCACGGTCAGCCTGACGCCGCAGATGATCCCGCTGGGGGTCAAGCTGGTGATCATCGGTTCGCGCCAGCTGTACTACGCGCTGCAGGACCACGATTCGGACTTCCAGGAGATGTTCCGGGTGCTGGTCGACTTCGACGAAGACCTGCCCATGGTCGACGAGAGCCTGGAGCAGTTTGCCCAGCTGTTGCGCACCCGCACCAACGAAGAAGGCATGGCGCCACTGACCAGCGACGCCGTGGCGCGTCTGGCCACCTACAGCGCGCGCCTGGCAGAAAACCAGTCGCGGCTGTCGGCACGTATCGGCGACCTGTTCCAGCTGGTCAGCGAGGCTGACTTCGTCCGCCAGCTGGCCAATGAAAGCATGACCGACGCCGGCCACATCGAACGTGCGCTCAAGGCCAAGGCCACGCGTACCGGGCGGGTGTCGCAGCGTGTGCTCGACGACATGCTCGCCGGGATCATCCTGATCGACACCGAAGGCGCGGCGATCGGCAAGTGCAACGGCCTGACCGTGCTGGAGGTGGGCGATTCGGCGTTCGGCATGCCGGCGCGTATATCGGCCACCGTCTACCCGGGCGGCAGCGGCATCGTCGACATCGAGCGCGAGGTCAACCTGGGCCAGCCGATCCACTCCAAGGGGGTGATGATCCTCACCGGATACCTGGGCAGCCGCTATGCCCAGGAGTTCCCCCTGGCGATCTCGGCGAGCATCGCCCTGGAGCAGTCCTACGGTTATGTCGACGGTGACAGCGCCTCGCTGGGCGAGGCCTGCACACTGATTTCGGCGCTGTCGCGCACGCCGCTCAAGCAGTGCTTCGCCATCACCGGTTCCATCAACCAGTTTGGCGAAGTACAGGCGGTGGGCGGGGTCAACGAGAAGATCGAGGGCTTCTTCCGCCTTTGCGAAGCCCGCGGCCTGACCGGCGAACAGGGGGTGATCATTCCCAAAGCCAACGTTGCCACGCTGATGCTCGACGAGCGTGTGTTGCAGGCGGTCGAGGCCGGGCGCTTCCACGTCTACGCCGTCAGCCAGGCCGACGAGGCCCTGAGCCTGCTGGTGGGCGAGGAGGCGGGCGCGCTGGATGACAAGGGCGAGTTCGCCGAAGGCAGCGTCAATGCCCGGGTGGTCGAGCGCCTGCGGGTGATTTCCGAAATGATCAGCGAGGAAGAGATCAAGGAGGCCGAGAAGGAGCGGCTCGAGGAAGTCATCGCCCAGGCTAATCCGGCTTAAGTCAATAATCCGGCGCTGGCGGCCAAGTGCTACCGTTCAGCGCCGGTTTTCTAACTTTTCCGTAGGTCGGCTACAGTGGAACTTAAGGACGGTTACAGGGTTCAGGATGGAAACAGCCCGTTGCTTGCGGGCTGAACAGGGCTCCACAGAGGGGACGCCGCCATGCGCAACCTCAGCCTTACCCGCCAGTGCCTGGGCCTGGTGACCCGCATCGAATGCAGTATTCGCCCACTGGCCGGTGACAACGGCATGTGGACCTTGCTGTTCGCCGCCGGCATGGCCGGCGAACAACCCTCGGCGATCAAGGCCCAGGGGCCGTTCCATGGCCCTATGGTGGCCGAGTCGGTGATGAATGCCATCGTCGACAGCCTCACCCTTCATGGTTACCAAGTCGCTGAAGATCCGCAGATCTGGTGCCTGCACCTGCAGGCGCAGTTGCGCAAGATCAACGGCGAGCGGTGCCGTAATCTTGGGGATTATCAGTTCCATCCCGAAAACTGACCGCATGCCCTCATCGCCGGCAAGCCGGCTCCCACACCTACCCTGTGGGAGCCGGCTTGCCGGCGATCGGGTTTCGGGGGGCATCTCGGGCTGCGGCAAGCCGCCGCAGGCTTTTGCTGTCACGGGTGGCTGGCTATACTCGCGCACGCTTTTCCAGTCACCTTATGAGTCCCCACTGTCCATGGAACGTATCCTCGAAAACGCGATGTATGCCTCGCGCTGGCTGCTCGCACCGATCTACTTCGGCCTCTCGCTGGGCCTGCTGGCACTGGCCCTGAAGTTCTTCCAGGAAATCATCCATGTCCTGCCCAACGTGTTTTCCCTCGCCGAGGCCGACCTGATCCTGGTGATCCTGTCGCTGATCGACATGTCGCTGGTTGGCGGCCTGCTGGTGATGGTGATGATCTCCGGCTACGAGAACTTCGTCTCGCAACTGGACATCGACGAGAGCAAGGAGAAGCTCAACTGGCTCGGCAAGATGGACTCTTCGTCGTTGAAGATGAAAGTGGCCGCGTCCATCGTCGCCATCTCTTCGATCCACCTGCTGCGGGTGTTCATGGATGCGCAGAACATCTCCACCGAATACCTGATGTGGTACGTGATCATCCACATGACCTTTGTCGTCTCGGCGTTCGTCATGGGCTACCTGGATCGCCTCACCAAGCACTGATCTGCCTGGACATCTGCCATCGCGGGGGGCGCCCCCCCCCCCCGCGGCCGGGGGGGGGGGGGGGCCCCCCCGCGATGTTTTCTGACCGACGGAGGCTTGTGCTTTAAAGCGCCCTGTACAAAAAATGAGCACTCAAGCGGAGTTCCCGCAGCGAGGTGCACCCATGAACCTGCAGCAGCTCAACGCCGAGGCCAGGGCTGGCCATGTCGACGAACTTAACCTGATCGCCATCGAAGGCGGTGATTATCTGCTCGAAGCCCGGGTGAAGGGCCGTGCCCACCCCCTCTCCAGCCCCAGTGGCGAGCGCTTGCGCGTGCATTCGGTGGAGGATGCGCGGGGGTTGCTCAAGGCTATCCCGATGGTCTCGATGAACCTGATGCACTGGTCGGTGCAAGACGAGATGTGTGGCATGGGTACGCACCCGGAAGAAGACCTGAAGGTGCCGATTTCCCAGCGTTCGGCCTGGTAGCTGATTCACCGCACCGCTGTGTGCTAGGCTTCATGCCCTTTTTCTTACAGGGCGGAGTTCGTTCGCCCTACAGCGGAGAGCGAAATGTCCGAACTCATCCTGACCACCGACGAAACCCGCGTCAGCTACGGCATCGGCCGCCAGCTGGGTGGCCAACTGCGTGACAACCCGCCACCAGGCGTCAACCTGGACGCCATCGTTGCCGGCCTGACCGACGCCTTCAATGGCGCCGAAAGCCGTGTCAGCGAAGCCGACCTGTCGGCTGCCTTCAAGGTGATCCGTGAGGTGATGCAAGCCGAAGCTGCTGCCAAGGCCGAAGCCGCTGCTGCAGTGGGCAAGGAATTCCTGGCCGATAACGCCAAGCGTGAAGGTATCGTCACCCTGGCTTCGGGCCTGCAGTACGAAGTACTGACCGCCGGTGAAGGCGCCAAGCCGACTCGCGAAGACAATGTCCGCACCCACTACCACGGCACCCTGGTCGACGGCACCGTGTTCGACAGCTCCTACGAGCGCGGCCAGCCGGCCGAGTTCCCGGTGGGTGGCGTGATCGCTGGCTGGACCGAAGCCCTGCAGCTGATGAACGCCGGCAGCAAATGGCGCCTGTACGTGCCAAGCGAGCTGGCTTACGGCGCCCAAGGCGTCGGTAGCATCCCGCCGCACAGCGTCCTGGTGTTCGACGTCGAGCTGCTCGACGTTCTGTAAGACCTACACAATCGCGGGGCAAGCCCGCTCCCACGTAATCTCCGTGGGAGCGGCGGTGCGCCGATGCGACTTGCCTCGCGATTTTTCAGTTCCAATCCGTTCCCCCAGGGCGCAACGCCCGCGCATAGCAGAACAGAAACAGGTTCCTCACCAGCTCCTTCAGTACCCCCGGTTCACTCGAATTCAACCCGGTCATGTCCAGGTCGCCCTGGTCACGTAGCTCGTCGAGTGCGTCTTCCTCGAGCACGGCGCACACTTCGCCGGTCTCGCGATGCAGGATGCGTAGGTAGGGGTGGGGGCGTTCGAGCCAGGCGTCGATCAGATAAGTCATGGCTATTCTCCTTGGATAGCGGCTCCAATGAGAATAATTCTTATTATCAAAATAGCAAGTGACAATTGGCGAAAATGTTGCGAAGGGTGCAGGCGATCCTGTTGCAGGATCTGTCAGGGCCACCCGGGGGCAGCCCCGAAAGGGAGGTCAGACCTTGCGTACGAACTCGGATTTGAGCTTCATCGCGCCGATGCCATCGATCTTGCAGTCGATGTCATGGTCGCCGTCGCACAGGCGGATGTTCTTGACCTTGGTGCCGACCTTGACCACCAGCGAGGAACCCTTGACCTTGAGGTCCTTGATCACGGTGACGGTGTCGCCGTCCTGCAGGACGTTGCCCACCGAATCCTTCTTCACCACGTCGTAGCTGGCTTCGGCTTCGCCGCTGGCCGACCACTCATGGGCGCACTCGGGGCAGATCAGTTGCGCGCCATCTTCGTAGGTGTATTCGGAGTTGCATTTAGGGCAGGGTGGCAGAGTGCTCACTTCGGTTCCTTGGGTTGCAGGACAGTAAAGGCGCACATTGTATAAGGTTTTGCCGAGGAAATGTGTTTTGCCTGTGCAAAAGCATTCGCGGGTAGACCCGCTCCCACAGGTAACCCATGCCCTCCAAGAGCAGTGGGATCCCTGTGGGAGCGGGTTTACCCGCGAAGAGGGCGACGCGATTGGATTTAGTGCGTACGGGCTACCGCGAACTCGCTCAACTCAATCAGCGCATCCCGGTACTCACTGGCCGGCAGCACTTCCAGGCAGGCAATGGCACGGGCCACATAGTCACGGGCCATTTGGGCGGTGTAGGCCAGGGCGCCCGACGCCTCGACGGCAATGCGGATCTGTTCCAGGTCTTCGATGCCACCTTTCTGGATCGCCTTGCGCACCAGGGCGGCCTGCTCAGGCGTACCTTCACGCATGGTGTAGATCAGCGGCAGGGTCGGCTTGCCCTCGGCCAGGTCGTCGCCGACGTTCTTGCCCAGGGTTTCCGAGTCGCCCTTGTAGTCCAGCAGGTCGTCGACCAGTTGGAAGGCCACGCCCAGGTGGTCGCCGAAGGTGCGCAGGGCTTCACGCTGTTCGTCGGTGGCCTGGGCCAGCGCGGCGGCGCTGTGGGTCGAGGCCTCGAACAGCATCGCGGTCTTGCCGCGGATGACGTCCATGTACACCTCTTCGGTGGTGCTGGCATCGCGCACGCGCGACAGCTGCAGCACTTCGCCTTCGGCGATCACCCGGGTGGCCTTGGAGAGGATCTGCATGACCGGCATCGAGCCCAGTTCGACCATCATTTCGAACGAGCGCGAATAAAGGAAGTCGCCCACCAGCACGCTCGGCGCGTTGCCCCACAGGGCGTTGGCGGTGGAGCGGCCACGGCGCATGCCGGACATGTCGACCACGTCGTCATGCAGCAGGGTGGCGGTGTGCAGGAACTCGATGGTGGCGGCCAGCAGGCGCAGGTCGTCGCCTTCGCGGCCCAGGGCCTTGCCGCACAGCAGCACCAGCAGTGGGCGCAGGCGCTTGCCGCCAGCGGAAGTGATATAGTCGCCGATCTTCGATACCAGCGGCACGCGCGAGGTCAGCTGCTTCTTGATGATCTCGTCGACGGCGCTGAAATCGTCAGCTACCGCGCGGTAGAAGGATTGGGGTTGCATCGGCTGCTCCATTGAGGTTGCGCGGCATGCTAGGTCGCGGGTATCGGTGTGTCAAGGCGCGGTGCCCGTGGGCCCTGGCCAGTACTTGCAAGCATTTCTGGGGTTGCGTACAATCGCGCACCCTAACTTCCTGGGCAGCACCTGCCTTACGCAATTGCACCGGGCCGTTCCAGCCCCATGCAGCCATGCCAGCCAATACTCATCATATAAAGCGCTGGGTGAGCAGGATTATCGGAGAAATACCATGTCTTACGCAGTAATCGTTACCGGCGGCAAGCAGTACAAAGTCGCTGAAGGTGAATTCCTCAAGATCGAAAAACTGGAAGTCGCCACTGGCGAATCCGTGACCTTCGATCGCGTTCTGCTGGTCGCCAACGGTGAAGAAGTCACCATCGGTGCTCCAGTTGTCGCTGGTGCCAAAGTTGTGGCCGAAGTGATTTCGCAAGGCCGTCACGACAAGGTTCGTATCATCAAGTTCCGTCGTCGTAAGCACCACATGAAGCGCATGGGCCACCGCCAGTGGTTCACCGAGATCAAAATCACCGGCATCCAGGCTTAATCCCCTAGATCCCCTGAATTTATTTGGAGAATTGAACCATGGCTCACAAGAAGGCTGGTGGTAGTACCCGTAACGGTCGCGACTCAGAATCGAAACGCCTTGGCGTGAAGATGTATGGCAGCCAGGTCGTCAAGGCCGGCAACATCATCGTCCGTCAGCGCGGCACCCAGTTCCACGCCGGCTACGGCGTTGGCATGGGCAAGGATCACACCCTGTTCGCCAAGATCGAAGGCGTGATCAAGTTCGAGAAGAAAGGCGAGTTCAACCGCCGTTACGTGAGCATCGTCGCCGCTTAATCGCGACGTCGCTCCAGAAGCCCCGTCATGCGACGGGGCTTTTTCGTTTGTGTTGAGCCTCTTGCAAAGCTGTTTGTTTGGGCTGCTGGCGTTGGTTTCTGGTCGTGCGGGGCCGCCGCGCTCATTTTTGCAAGAGCCTCAGGTTTTCTGGTTTTCGACTCGTCATTCGACGAGAGGCGGTTTTGAATGAAGTTTGTTGACGAAGTATCGATCCGGGTAAAAGCCGGTGACGGCGGTAACGGTTGCATGAGCTTCCGCCGCGAGAAATTCATCGAGAACGGCGGCCCCAACGGCGGTGACGGTGGCGACGGCGGCTCGGTGTACATGGTGGCCGACGAGAACCTCAACACCCTCGTCGATTACCGTTACACCCGTCATCACGAAGCTCAGCGCGGCTCCAACGGCGGCAGCACCGACTGCACCGGCAAGAAAGGCGACGACCTGTTCCTGCGCGTGCCGGTCGGCACCACCGTGATCGACGCCTCCACCCAGGAAGTCATCGGCGACCTGATCACCCCGGGCCAGAAACTGATGGTCGCCCAGGGCGGCTGGCACGGCCTGGGCAACACCCGCTTCAAGTCCAGCACCAACCGTGCGCCACGCCAGACCACCCCAGGCAAGCCAGGTGATCAGCGCGACCTGAAGATGGAAATGAAAGTGCTGGCCGACGTCGGCCTGCTGGGCCTGCCGAATGCCGGCAAGAGCACCTTCATCCGCTCGGTATCGGCCGCCAAGCCGAAAGTCGCCGACTACCCGTTCACCACCCTGGTGCCGAACCTGGGCGTGGTCAGCGTCGACCGCTGGAAGAGCTTCGTCATCGCCGATATTCCCGGCCTGATCGAAGGCGCCTCCGACGGTGCCGGCCTGGGTATCCGCTTCCTCAAGCACCTGGCCCGTACCCGCGTGCTGCTGCACCTGGTCGACATGGCGCCGCTGGACGAAAGCAGCCCGGCCGATGCCGCCGAAGTGATCGTCAACGAGCTGACCCGCTTCAGCCCGTCGCTGGCCGAGCGTGAGCGCTGGCTGGTGCTGAACAAGGCCGACATGGTCATGGACGACGAGCGCGACGAGCGGGTCAAGGAAGTGGTCGAGCGCCTGCAGTGGGAAGGCCCGGTGTACGTGATCTCGGCGATCTCCAAGCAAGGCACCGAGAAGCTCAGCCACGACCTGATGCGCTACCTCGAAGACCGCGCCGACCGCCTGGCCAACGACCCGGCCTACGCCGAAGAGCTGGCCGACCTCGACCAGCGCATCGAAGACGAGGCCCGTGCCCAGCTGCAGGCCCTGGACGACGCGCGTACCCTGCGCCGTACCGGTGTCAAGAGCGTGCACGACATCGGCGACGATGACGGCTGGGATGATGATTTCGAGGACGACGAAGACGGCCCGGAAATCATTTACGTGCGCGACTGATCGGTTGCAGTACACTGAACGCCGCTCTCTGGAGCGGCGTTTTTGTATCTCAGGTATCTACAGATTCGACATAGGTTGGAAGAGAAGATGCGAAGCAAGGTGACTGGCGCCAAGCGCTGGGTCGTGAAGATCGGCAGCGCGCTGCTGACTGCCGATGGCAAGGGCCTGGACCGTGGCGCCATGGCGGTGTGGGTCGAGCAGATGGTGGCCCTGCGTGAAGCGGGCGTGGAACTGGTGCTGGTCTCCTCCGGGGCCGTGGCCGCCGGCATGAGCCAGTTGGGCTGGACCTCCCGACCGAGCGCGATGAACGAGCTGCAGGCCGCTGCCGCGCTCGGCCAGATGCGCCTGGTGCAGGCCTGGGAGTCGAGCTTCGGCGAGCACGGCAAGCACACCGCACAGATCCTGCTGACCCATGACGACCTTTCCGACCGCAAGCGTTACCTGAACGCGCGCAGCACCCTGCGCACCCTGGTCGACCTCGGCGTGGTGCCGGTGATCAACGAGAACGACACCGTGGTCACCGACGAGATCCGCTTCGGCGACAACGACACCCTGGCCGCGCTGGTGGCCAACCTGGTCGAGGCCGACCTGCTGGTGATCCTTACCGACCGCGACGGCATGTTCGACGCCGACCCGCGCAACAACCCCGAAGCCCAGCTTATTTACGAAGCCCGTGCCGACGACCCCTCGCTCGACGCCGTGGCCGGCGGTACCGGTGGTGCCCTGGGCCGTGGCGGCATGCAGACCAAGCTGCGCGCCGCGCGCCTGGCTGCCCGTTCCGGTGCGCACACCATCATCATCGGTGGCCGTATCGAGCGCGTGCTGGACCGCCTGAAGGCCGGCGAGCGCCTGGGTACCCTGCTGTCGCCCGAGCGCGGCATGCTTGCCGCGCGCAAGCAGTGGCTGGCCGGCCACTTGCAGACCCGTGGCACCCTGGTGCTGGATGACGGTGCCGTGCAGGCCTTGCGCCAAGCCAACAAGAGCCTGCTGCCGGTCGGCGTGAAGACCGTGCAGGGCAGCTTCCGCCGCGGCGAGATGGTGGTCTGCGTCGGCCCGGATGGCCTGGAAGTGGCCCGTGGCCTGGCCAACTACAGCGCGCTGGAAGCGCAGAAGATCATCGGCCAGCCGTCCGATGCCATCGAAAGCGTGTTGGGCTACAGCGCCGAGCCTGAACTGGTGCACCGCGACAACCTGGTTCTGGTCTGAGGAAGCGAACGTGCTGAAAAGGATGATTGCCATGGCAGCCCTGGCGCTGCCGATGCTGGCCGGGGCCGAGGAGATCGGCCAGGTGTCCACCGTGTTCAAGTTCGTCGGGCCCAACGACCGTATCGTCGTCGAAGCCTTTGACGACCCCAAGGTCGAGGGCGTGACCTGCTACCTGTCGCGGGCCAAGACCGGCGGCCTGAAAGGTGGGTTGGGCCTGGCCGAGGACCGTGCCGAAGCGTCGATCGCCTGCCGTCAGGTCGGGCCGATCCAGTTCAAGGGTGAATTGAAAGACGGTGAGGAGGTGTTCAAGGAGCGCACCTCGCTGGTGTTCAAGACCATGCAGGTGGTGCGTTTCCTCGACAAGAAGCGCAATACGCTGGTGTACCTGGTGTACAGCGACCGCCTGATCGAAGGCAGCCCGCAGAATGCGGTGACAGCGATTCCGATTCTGCCTTGGGCACAGTGATACCTGGTTGATCGCCGGGAGGCCTTTGGCCTCCTTTCGCGGCACAAGGCCGCTCCTACAGGGGTACGCATATCCCTGTAGGAGCGGCCTTGTGCCGCGAAAGGGCCGCAAAGCGGCCCCAGTACACAGATTTCAGGCCAGTTCCTCGGCCTCATCCTCACGCACGATGGCCTTCACCTCATCGCGACGGCTGATGTACTTCCAGTCCGCCTCGTCGATGTAGATGCCGTTCGGCCCGCTACCGCCTTCCAGGTCGATCGCCACCCGCGCCGACACCTGCGGCTTCACGCTCGCCAGGATCGGCACGAAGCCCAGCTGCTGACTGGTTTCCAGCAGCGCGGCCTGGTTGCGTTCGTCGATGTCCGCCGCCTCGTCCAGGTAGTACGGCAGGCGAATGCGCCCGGCCAGGTCGCGGTCCATCAGGTGCAGCAACAGGTACATGTTGGTCAGCGCCTTGATGGTCATGGTGGTGCCGTTGGAGGCGGCGCCGTCGATGTCGGCATGGATCACCGGCTGGCTGTTGATCTTGGTGATCTCGAACGCCAGTTCGAACAGGTCCTTCAGGCCCAGCTGGTTGTGGTTGGCCGCCACCAGCCGCGCCAGGTATTCCTTGGCCTCTTCGTTCTTGTGATCCTGGTCGCTGTTCTGGGTCAGGTCGAACACCGACAGGGTCTCGCCTTCCTCGTACTGGCCGGCGCTGTGGATGATCTGGTCGATGTGCTTGAGCGCTTCCTTGTTCGGCGCCAGCACCACGCGGAAGCTCTCCAGGTTGGATACCTGGCGCTTGTTGATCTCGCGGTTGAACAGCGCCAGCTGGTGTTCCAGGCTGTCGTAGTCGCTGCGGATGTTGCGCAGGGTCCGGGCGATGTCGGTGACCGCCGCGCGGCGCGCCTTGGCCAGCGTCAGTGCTTCCTCGGTACGGTGCGAGTAGGCGTTGATCAGCAGCTGCAGGCGGCGCTCCATGTCGTCTTCGCTGTCGAACTTGGCCACGCCCTTGAGGCGCACCTGGGCGTACAGCGCCTCGATCTGGTTGTCCACGCGCTGCAGCGCCTGCCAGCTGTCCTGGTAGTCGTTGAGCAGCGGCAGCAGGTTGTCCATGGAGTCGTCGATCGCTTCCATGAACGGCGTGCCGAAGGGCAGGTCGGCCGGCAGCAGCTGGCGACGGCGCAGGGCGTCCTCCAGGGTACGCTGCTTGGCTTCCAGGTCGGCGATCTGCCGGCCTACCAGCTGCAGCTTGGCGGAGAGCTGCTGGACGCGTTCGGTGAAGGCGTCGCTGGAGCGCTTGAGCTCGTCCTGGGCCGCTTCCAGCTGGCTCAGTTGCTCCATTTTTTCCGGCTCTTCGGCGGCCAGGGTCTCGGCGCGGCGGAAATCTTCCAGGGCCTTCTGCGCATCCAGCACCTGCTGGTACAGCGCTTCGGTCTGTGCCTTGCTGGCGGCGCGGTCGAGTGCCACGGCCTGCTGGGTCTTGAGCTGCTTGAGCTCTTTATCCAGGCGTTCCTTCTGGTCGCGCAGGGCGGCGCGGTCGGCCAGGGCCTGCAGCGCGGGCGGGTCGATGTGCGAGATATCGATGGACAGGCCCGGCACTTCGAAGCGCTCGCCCTTGAAGCGGTCAAGCACGCCTTCCAGGGTCTTGACCCAGATATCGCTGTCATCCAGTTCGATGCCGCGTTCGCCCAGCGGCAGGCTGAACAGCGCGCCGTTGAACAGGCGCATCAGGCGGTCGACGTCCTGCTGGGAGAACTCTTCGCGCAGGCGGGCGTAGCTGTTGTTGTCGGCGTGGTCGAGTTGCAGCTTGACCGCTTTCACGCGCTTCTCGAGGTCGCGCACGCGCTCGTCGAGGTCTTCGGCGGAGAACTGCCGCGACTGGGCCAGGGCGCCGGCCAGTTCGTCGTGGGCGTCCTTGGCGGCCAGCAGTTGCTGTTCCAGGGTCTTGACGTCGGTGACCAGGGCAAAGCGGTGCTTGAGCACCGACAGCTCACCCAGCCAGCGCTGGATGCCGGTGATCTCGCGCTCCAGGCGCATCAGCTCCTGGGTGCCGCCGCGCTGGTCGTTCTGCAGGCGGTCCTGCTCGCCACGGTAGTGCTCGGACTGGATGACCAGCTCTTCCTTGCGCGCCATGGCGTATTCCTGCCAGGTGCCCAGCAGGTTGTCGAGCAGGGGCGAAATGCGGTGCAGCTTGCCGCGCAGGATGTCGCGCTGGGCCACGCCGCCGGCCAGGGCCTCGACCAGTGGGCCTGCGGCCACCAGGGCGTTGTAGTCGCCCTCCATGCGGCGCACGTCGCGGAAGGCCTCTTCGCAGGCGGCGATGTAGTCGACGCTGCCCGAGCGCAGGCTGTGTTCGAAGGCGTCGAGGAACAGCTGCTTGAGCTTGGCCGCAGTGATCTCGCGCATGTGCAGCAGGTTGATGAACAGCGCGCGGAAGGTTTTCAGGCTCTGCTCGCTGGTCGAACGCAGCGGGATCAGGGTGAGGTCCAGCGGCACCGAGGTGTGGCCGCCGACCAGCAGCCGACGCAGTTCATCCGGCTTGAGCTCGTAGGCTTTCAGGCCGTTGCGCTCGAGGTTGGTGAACAGCTCTTTCTGGCGCAGGCAGGTGTCGTCTTTCTGGTAGTGGGCCAGGTCCAGCTCGCCCTGGTAGGCGAAGAACTGGTGGCCGAAGCCGCCGCCCGGGCCGCGGCCGACCACGCCGATCACATGCGGGCCGTGGGGCAGGTTCAGCTCGCAAAGGATGTAGCTGGTGTCGCTGGCGAAGTAGAAGCGCCGCGACTGTTCCAGGCTGTACTTGCCGAAGCTCATGTCCGACATGCGCGCCAGGATCGGGAACTGCAGGGCGTTGATCGACGCCGATTTACCCAGGTTGTTGGCGCCATAGACCGACAGCGGGTGTTCCAGGGGGAACAGGCCGAGGCTGTAGCCGGCGGTGTTGAGCAGTGCGAAGCGGCGGATGCCGTAGCGTTCCTGGCTCATGCGTCAATCTCCTGTTGCTCTTCGCGGATGGCCCGGGCCAGGGCTTCCTCTTCGCTCTCCTGGCCGTCGAACGGCGTGAGGTCGAGCGGGTCGTCGGTGCGGTTGAGTTCTTCGGGCGTCTCTTCCACCACCAGTACCGGGATCGGCAGTGGCAGGTCGCTGTGCAGGGTGGCGGCGAGGTCGCGGTCCTGCTGCACCGACAGGCACACGTCGAGGAAGCGGTGCATCGGCGGCAGGAAGCGGTAGATGCCACCCTCTTCGTGGGCGAAACCGAGTTGGGTCATGCGGCGCAGGATCTTCTCTTCCAGCTCTTCGACGGTCTGCACTTCGGCCTGGAAGAACAGGTCGCGGTACTTGTCCAAAAGCGATGGCAATTCGTCGCGGCCGATGCTGCCGCCGTCGAGCACGGCCATCGGGTCACGGCCCTGGTCGGCCAGGTGCTCGACCAGGATGAAGGTGAACAGCGACAGGCGCTGGGCGGTCTTGTTGACTTGCGCGGCGGCCTGCTCGGGGACGAAGTAGTAGAAACCGCGGGTGTCGCAGACCAACTCGAAACCGAGGGCCTTGAACAGGGTGCGGTACTGGTCCTGGAAGTTCGACAGCTGGGCGTACAGCTCCGGGTCGCGGCGGCTGACGTGGAAGCCCTTGAACAGCTCGCGGAAGATCGGCGCGAGCTGGGACAGTTCGGAAAGATCAAGATGCATGGGCGGGGCTCGCGGTGGATTCGGTCGTGGTGGCCGGCTTGTTTTCGCGGCTGGACGTCAGGGCGAAGGAGCGCAGGCTGACCAGGTGTTCGCGGGTGATGTATTCCTGGCGGTCGAGGCGCTGGCGGGCGAAGCGCTTCTCGCGCGACAGGCGCGAGAACCAGTACAGCAGTTCGTCGGTGGCGCCCTCGGGTTCCTGCTCCAGTAGCCAGACCATCAGGTCCGGCAGCGGCAGGGCATCCTCGCAGCGCTCGAGCATTTCCTTGACCGTGCGCGGGGCGCGGGGCAGCGGCCCCTTCTGGGTCTTGTGCGCCTTGGGGAAGCGCGCAGGCTTGGGCTCGAAACGGGCCAGGGCATAGACATAGGCTTCGACCTGGCTGGCGCTGCCCAGGAAGGTGCTCTGCGGGCGGGTGAACATCGGCATGGCCGCTTGCGGCACGGCGTCGATGCCCTTCTTGCGGATCACCGACAAGGCCAGCGCGGCGCCACGGGTCACGGCGTTGTGCCGGCGGGCTTCTTCGCGCAGCGGCAGCAGCAGTTCGCGGGCGTGGCGCAGGGTGAGCTGGGCGCTGGTCTGCATCTCTAGGATGCGCGCGTGGGTGCGCAGCAGCATGTCGTCGTCGACCAGGTGGCCCAGGCGCGCCTGCTCGCCCAGGAGGCGCAGCAGCACGGTCTCGACCTTGCGCACGCCCTGCTCGAAGGCGCCGTCGGCGTTGACCAACTGGATCATCGGTTCGACGTATTCGTCCCAGGTTGCCAGCACTTCGGCGTAACGCTGGCGCAGCGGGATCTGCCGGTTGCTGGTCTTGGCCCGTTCGGCCACGGCTACCAGCGCCTGCTCGTCGTTGTCGAGTTTCTTCAGCACGTCGCGCACGCGCATGTCGAGCAAGCGCAGCTGGCGCGCCAGGTCGTCGCTGTCGCGGTTGTCGAAGGCGTCCTGGATATGCCCGGCCAGGCGCTCCAGGTGGCGCAGGTAGGCCTCGATCTCCAGGCACAGGCCCAGCCGGTGTTCGCGGCGCAGGTAGGCGAGGAAGTCGTGGATCTGCGCGTTGAGCTCGAAACGGTTCGGGCTTTTGGCCACCGGGACCAGGATGTCCAGGCGGATCCACACGTCGAGCAGCTGGGTGATGTCCTGCGGCGTGCTTTCCACCTGTTGGCGGGCCAACTGCTGGCGCAGTTCGATCAGGCTCAGGGTGCCCTGGTCGAAGCGCTCGCACAGCGGCTCGATCAAGGCCCAGTGTTCGGCTAGGGCGCGCAGGACGCGCTTGGGTTCGATCATTGGCGGGTCGACTCGTTGCCAAATAAAAGGGGCGATTGTACTGCATACGGGGGGGAGGATTTCACCCCTTGGTCTGCAATGGGGGATAACCTTGTTGGCTGTAGGGGATTCACTGGCCCTTTCGCGGGGCAAGCCCGCTCCTACGGGCCCCTCGAAACCTGCAGGAGCGGGCTTGCCCCGCGAAGGGGCCGTCACAGCTGACAAAAATCCGCCGACCAGTTGCGGCACAGCCCGGCCAACAACGTTAGAATGTGCGACGTTTCGAACCCCGGACCCCCGAGCCTTGCTGACCGAATCCCGCCGCCGCGCCTACCTTTCCGCCATGCAAGTGGTGCATTGGCTGCCGCGTGCCGAACTGCCGTTCGCCGCGCCGTCGCGCCCGGAACTGCTGTTGCCGCTGGCGCCGGTCGAGGATATCGAGTTCGAGGTGCGTCCGTCGGCGCCCGCGCCCCGGGAAGCGCCGGTGGCGCCCCAGCCGCGCGCAGAGCGGCCGAAAATCGAGATCCCGCGCCCTGGCAGCATACCGAAACCGGTCGCCAAGCCGGTCGAAACCGAGGTAGAGGCCCCCGCGGCGCGTCCCG
Organism: Pseudomonas sp. TWI923; assembly: GCF_039673365.1. Taxonomy (NCBI): domain Bacteria; kingdom Pseudomonadati; phylum Pseudomonadota; class Gammaproteobacteria; order Pseudomonadales; family Pseudomonadaceae; genus Pseudomonas; species Pseudomonas sp. TWI923. The sequence goes on from NZ_JBDJLM010000003.1 coordinate 86,414, forward strand.
CCCCGGTGCCACCACCGCGCTTTGCCCTGCAGTTGCTGCGCGCCGGCAGTTGCCTGCTGCTGGTGGAGCTGGCCACCGGTCAACCGTTCCAGAGCCGCGACCCGTCGTACCTGCTGCTCAAGGACATGCTGCGCGCCGCCGGCCTGCCGGACGCCCCGCAGATCATCGGCGAGCCGGTGCGCTGGCCGCTGCTGATGCGCGGCAACATGGATCAAGGGCCGGACGCCGCCCGCGACTTCGTCCAGGGCTTCATCGCCGCACGCCTGGAAGAGGCGCCCAGCAGTTGCCTGTGGCTGATCGGCCTGCCTGCCATTCGCTTCGCCGGCCAGGCCGACGCCGAGGCCTATTACCAAGAACTCAAGGTCGACCTGCTCGGCGATGCCTGGGCCTTGCCCGGCCTTGAACTGTTGATGGACGAGCCGCAGCGCAAGGCGGACGTCTGGAAAGCCATGCGCCAGCTGATGGCGCGCTGGAAGAGCGTTGAATGAGTGAGTCGATCAGTTTCCGCCCGATGACCGAGGCGGATCTGGATGCCGTGTTGAAGATCGAATACGCAGCCTTCAGCCACCCCTGGACCCGCGGCATCTTCCTGGATGCGCTGAAGTCGTACGAAGTGTGGCTGATGTTCGATGGTCAGCAGCAGGTCGGCCATGGCGTGATCAACGTGATCATCGACGAGGCGCACCTGCTCAATATCACCGTCAAGCCAGAGAGCCAGGGCCGTGGCATGGGCCTGCGCCTGCTCGAGCACCTGATGGCACGGGCCTACCAGCTCAATGGCCGTGAGTGCTTCCTCGAAGTGCGTGCCAGCAACCAGTCGGCCTATCGGTTGTACGAGCGTTACGGCTTCAACGAAATCGGCCGGCGGCGCGACTACTACCCGGTGGCGGGTGGGCGTGAAGATGCACTGGTGATGGCCTGTACCCTGCTCGAGGACTGATGGGTTACCAGTATGCCGGTTTGATAGCCGGCTTCTTGAGAGTGGCAACCCGTTCAGGGAACTGGTGACAGGCAAGCTCTTCATTCGTCACAAGCTGGCGCATCCAGTTGCAATGGTTTCTGAGTGAGCCCGGCGGTATGCGCTTCATCCCCTCTCGGTGCGGGAGCACCACGCCCAGGCAGATATCAGGGAAGTCTTCGCGCAAAGCCTGCAGGGCTGGCGTCATGTCCGTGTCTGCGGAAACCAGGACTATCTGCCTCACTCGCTGTTCGGTCGGCAAGTGTGCTTGCCGGGCGGCCAGCCGGTACATGCTCAAGGCAATGCGAACGTCGGTTTCCTTTTCTTCGAGTTTCCAGATGGCGACCTGATCGACTCGGGAAGGTGGCGTTTTTTTGTCGATGAAGCGCGGGGCGTTGCGTGGTTCGAGTTGATGGCGGCCATAAAAGACCGATACGTTGCGCGCGATCAGGGCTCGCAGGTAGGTGTCCTGGGCCTCCTTCGACAGCCGGCCACGGCTTGCCAGAGATGGCTTTACGCCCGAGGTGTAGAAGTTGATCGCGCTCAGCAGGCTGCCTGGTTGTTCCGTGCGCAGGATGTGAGCCAGTAGCGCAGGCAGGTCGAGCCATTTGTAGCGGGTGCCGGCGACCAGGCCGTAAAAGACGTTGTATCCATCAACGAAGCAGGCGGTACGCAAGGTTCCATTCCCTTGAAACGAAAAAACCGGCGCAAGGGCCGGTTTTTTCACCCCAACAGCCGACGAACTGAATCATCGCGTACGGGGTTGAGTGGTGAGAGTGAGTATGCCATTTCAACCTTGAGAGTCAAGCGGGCACACCAGCAAGCAATCGGCTTGGGGATGATCACTCAAAGACTCGCACCTGAGCATCCCTGGATTGTTGCTGTGCATTTCCTGGTGCTAAAGCGCTTGCGGGATATCGATGGGTTTACGCAAATCCCGCAAACTGCGCGTCACCGTTCCGGTATTGCACTTGGCTGCCGCCTGCTCCGGCGTCATGTTGCGGATGGTGCGGTAGAACAGCTCGCAGGTCTGCTTCTTCTGGGTTACCTGCCACTTGGTGCTGCAGGCATCCAGGGTGAGCTTGGCGTCGGCCTGCGGGTTGCGGCCCATGCCGGCCTGCCAGCAGGCGGCGGAGAGGTCCTGGCCCATCATCTTCAGGCCGGCGGCGTCGGCCTTGTCCTGGTCGCCGTCATAGCTTTTCGGATCGGCGGCGTACCAGATGGCGCTGGGGTGGTTGGCGCCCAGCACCGGCACCTTGGCGCCATCGGCCGTGGGGGTGATGCTGACCAGGCCCAGCACGTTCACCTTCGGCCCGTACTGCTGCTGGATCCAGGCGCGCACCGGTGCGCCGAAGGCGACCATCGGCAGCGCTTGGCCGGCATGGGTGACGGTCATCTGCTTGACCATGCTCACCTGGTAGTCACGGAAATAGTCGTAGACCCCTTCGAGAGCCTTGCCGGCATCGGACGGCGCGGCGATCGGCGCGATATCGACGATGGTCTGGTAGGCCGGGGTCTGGCTGGCGTCGATGCCGTTGTAGGTGAGCAGGTCTGCCCAACGGTCGGTGGTGTTGGACTTCAGGTAGTCCTGGTAGCGGGTCAGCGAGTAGTCCGGCGGGAAGTGCAGCAGCTCGATGCTGCGGCGGTTCTCCAGGGCCATGCCCAGCGGCAGGAACAGGTACCAGTTGTAGTCCCAGCCGCCTTTCTGGTTGAGGCGGGTGGCGCCTTGGTAGGCCAGTTCACCGCTGTCGAGCAGCTTGCGCAAGGGCTCGGTATAGCCGCTCGGCACGCCCGTGATGCTGGCGTGCAGCTTGTGATTGTCGCGGCTCACCGTGACCTTGGCGTTGGCATAGCCGTCGCGTTGCACGCTCTGGGTGAGGTAGTGCTCGACGGTTTTTTCCAAGGTCCAGTCGCGGTAGCAGATCACGTTGCAGTTGTTGGGGTAGGCGAACAGTCGGGTGACACGCTGGGTGTCGCCCAGGTCGATCTGCGCGTCGGCCAGTGCCAGGCCGCTGAAGGCGAGGGCGGCCAGGCCCGATAGAGCAATCTTGTGCATGCTTAACTCCATGTCAGTGGCCGCCAGGACGGCGGGCGCGCCCATGGTGGATGAAGAGGTGGGGCGATGAAAAGCGGCAAGGCATGGCTATTGGCGGGGGCGCTTTCCTGCATGGGCGTAGCCCAGGCCGACGAGCGCGATGTGTGGATGTTCGCCCAATGGGCGGGGGATCACGAAAACCGCAGGTTCCGGGAAATGCTGGTGGATGCGCGGTTGTACGGGGTGGTGCCGATCCATCAGTTGTTGCGCTCGGCCTCGGATTGGCGCCAGTGCCGCGCCTCGCCGTTCGCGGTGCCGCCGGCCAGCCACTGGCCGGCGGTGCGTTCGACGCTGTCACTGATCAAGACGCTGGATGAGCAGGGCATCCTGCGCCAGTTCGAGGTGGTCTCGGCCTACCGCGATCCGAGCCTCAATGCCTGTGCCGGCGGTGCGCCGAGCAGTGCCCATATGCGCGCCTTCGCCGTAGACCTGCTGCTGCCGGCCTGGGCCGACCCTAATCCGCTGTGCAGTTTCTGGCAGCAGCACGGCCAGGCCTGGAGCATGGGGCTGGGGCGTTATCCGTCAGGGCGTATCCATATCGATACCGCCGGCTACCGCACCTGGGGTGGTGATGGTGGTGCCGGGTCATCGTTCTGCAGCAAGCCGAGGTGAGCCAGGTGTGCCTGGCATTCGGCGCCGACCCACTGCGCGAAGCGCTGGCGTTTGCTGCCGTCGTCCAAAGGGTGCGGGCTGAGCAGATGGTAGCTGGAGCCGTCGCGCAGGAAGCCGAAGGGTGCTTGTAGCTGGCCGTTGTCCAGATCGTCGCCGACCATCAGTGCCGAGGCCATGGCCAGCCCCAAGCCGGCGCTGGCAGCCTGGATCGACAGGTAGAAGTGCTCGAAGTCGCTGCGCTCTTTGTGTTCGGCAGGGTGATCGCTCAGGCGCAGCCAGGTCGACCAGGCATCCGGGCGCGTCTTGCTGTGGAGCAGGCGCTGGCCATCGAAGCCCGCGGCGGCCACCGGGCCGATCCATTCCTCGCAGATCTTCAGGCTGTGCAGCCGGCGGTCCCAGTGGAAGTCGTCCCGGCGCAGGGCCATGTCCACGCCTGCGCGGGCGAAATCCACCGGGCCACCCGCCGCCACCAGGTGCAGTTGCAGGTCAGGGTGCGCGGCGTGCAAGCGCGGCAGGCGCGGGATCAGCCAGCGCATGGCGATGGTCGGCTCGCAGGAGACCACCAGCACCTTGTCGTCGGTTTGCTGCTGCAGGCGCTGCACGGTGCTCTCCAGGTGCTCGAAGATCGCCTGGGTGGTGCCGTGCAGCTCGCGGCCGGCGCGGGTCAGGAACACCGCTCGGTTGCGCCGCTCGAACAGCTCCACCCCAAGGCTTTCCTCCAGCAGGCGTACCTGACGGCTGACTGCGCCGTGGGTGACGTGCAGTTGCTCGGCGGCGCGCACGAAGCTTTCGCTGCGGGCGGCGAGGTCGAAGTATCGAAAGGCGGTCAGTGGGGGCAGTTTCATGTGCTGTCCTGTGCCGGCGCTATCGCGGGGCAAGCCCGCTCCCACGAAGTGCAGCATCCGGTCGGTTACATACAAATAGGTGAGTAAAACTAGCAGATTGGCGTCACTTTAAATCGATTTTTACTCGTTCAAGGCAACAGGATAATCCCATCTTCTGTGAATTTTCATCGAGGATACCTGTTCGTGAACGAACTCATCGCCGTCGCTCTCTTCACCCTCCTGGCTGTCATCAGCCCGGGCGCCGATTTCGCCATGGTCACCCGCAGCAGTTATGCACAGGGCCGCAAGTCAGGCCTGGCTGCTGCGCTGGGTATCGCCATGGGGGTGCAGGTGCATGTGCTGTACACCGTGCTTGGGATCGCCGTGATCATCAGCCATAGCCCGGTGCTGTTCCTGACGATGAAGGTGGTGGGGGCGGGTTACCTGGTGTACCTGGGCTACAAGTCGCTGACCAATACCACGCGCATCAGCCTGGGAGCTGTGCGGGATGGCGATGACAGCGGTGTCATCAAGGCGCTGCGCACGGGCTTTCTCACCAATGCGCTCAACCCCAAGACCATGCTCTTCGTGGTCAGTGCCTACACCCAGGTGGTTCAGCCTGGTAGCCCGCTGGCGCTGGACTTCGCCTATGGGGCGTTCATGTCGCTCGCTCACTGGGCGTGGTTCAGCCTGGTGGCGGTATTCTTCTCCAGTGCGTGCCTGCGCGCCGCGATGATCGAGCGCCAGCGCATCGTCGATCGGGTCATCGGCGTGGCTTTGATTGGCCTTGGGTTGGCCGTGGTGGTGGCGGGGGTGAGGTAGCTTTTTCGCAGGCAAAGAAAAAGGGCTTATCTTTCGATAAGCCCTTTTAGAAGGTGGTGGCTACACAGGGACTTGAACCCCGGACCCCAGCATTATGAATGCTATGCTCTAACCAACTGAGCTATGTAGCCAACTTGGCGCGCATTATTAGCTCGAATCGCGATCCTGTCAACAACGTTTTTAAAAAAATTGCCAACCTTTCAAAAACTTAGCCGGGAAGCTCGCTTCAACGGACGATCAGCCCTTGGCCAAGCACGTTGTACAGGCGCAGCTGCTGGTCGCGGGCAAGCTGTTCCAGGCTCAGCAAAGGGTGATCAAGGTCGAAATCGCCACTCACCCGTCGATGGCTGGCCTCTTCATCCAGTAGCCACACGCGTTGCCCCTGATACGCCGCCAGGCGTTCGAGCACCTCGACCAGGGGCCTTTGGCTGACCTGCAAACGGCCACTGCGCCAGGCATCGGCGGCTTTGCTGTCGATCTTTTCCACCGGGTTGATGTGGCTGTCGGTGAAGGTCACCCGTTCCCCGGCACTGACCATGCGCTGGTCGCCACCCTGCAGGACGGCGGCCTTGCCGCTCAATACCAGCAGTTCGTCATGGTCGCTGTAGCGGGTAATCTGCAGGCGGGTGCCGAACACCTGGATACGTGCATCATCCACCTGCACTTCCAGGGCCCGCCCATCGAGCATCACTTCCAGGGATATCTGGCCCTGCACCAGGTGCAGCCGGCGGGTGCGGTCGCGCAAGTCGACGTTGATCGCGCTGGCGCTGTCCAGGTGCAGGGTCGAGCCATCGGCCAGGCGCACGCTGCGCCGTTCGCCGCTGCCGGTGTGCAGCTCGCTGGCCAGGCGCTGCATGTGTGGCCAGAAGAGCCATGCCAGGGTCGCCAGCAGCATCAGGAACAGCAACCCCAGATACAACCCGCTGCGGCTGCGGCGGGCCTTGATGACCTGCGGCCGTGGTCGGGCAGCCGGCACCTGCAGTTGCTGCCAGTAAGCTTCGAGCTGGGCATAGGCCCTGGCGTTGAGTGGGTCCTGGCACCAGTGGGCGAAGGCCTGACGCAGCGTGTCGTCACAGCCGGGCTGGCGCAGGCGCGAGAACCAGTCCAACGCTTCCTGCTCGGGGTCGGGCTGTGGCTGCAAGGCGGGCATCGGGCTCATGGGATGGTTCTACTCGCAAGGGCGGGGCGGTTTTGCCCAGCGTTTACGGGAGGTGAGGCCTGAGGATGCTAAATATATTGAGAACCATTTACAAGCACGTTGCGTCAGGAAGCGCTCCAGGAAAAAATAAAAAGGTAGCTTCGTATCTATTTGTTTCATGATAATCGGATCCCATCCTGCGCACGGACATCCAGCCCATGGCCACCAGCAGCACCCAAACCGCCAGCGCCAGCAGCACGGCCAGCCAGGCCAACCCGCTGGTGATGCGCATCATCACCTTCTGCGCCCTGGCGCACCTGATCAACGACCTGATCCAGTCGGTGCTACCGGCCATCTACCCGATGCTCAAGGCCAACTACAGCCTGAGCTTCGCCCAGATCGGCCTGATCACCCTGACCTTCCAGGTCACCGCCTCGCTGCTGCAGCCCTGGGTGGGCTTCTTCACCGACAAGCGGCCGACGCCGAACCTGCTGCCCCTGGGCACCCTGTGCACCCTGGTGGGCATCGTCATGCTGGCGTTCGTCGGCAGCTTCCCGATGATCCTGCTGGCCTCGGCGCTGGTGGGCATCGGCTCGTCGACCTTCCACCCCGAGACCTCGCGCATTGCCCGGCTAGCCTCGGGCGGGCGCTTCGGCCTGGCCCAGTCGACCTTCCAGGTCGGCGGCAACGCCGGTTCCGCGTTCGGCCCGCTGCTGGCGGCGGCCATCGTCATCCCGTTCGGCCAGAGCCACGTGGCCTGGTTTGGCGTGGCCGGGCTGCTGTTCTTCGCCGTCACCCTGATGCTGCGCCGCTGGTACAAGGAACACCTCAACCAGGCCAAGGCGCGCAAGGCGGTGCAGGCCACCCATGGCATCTCGCGCCAACGGGTGATGATGGCGCTGCTGGTGCTGGGCCTGCTGGTGTTCTCCAAGTACTTCTACATGGCCAGCTTCACCAGCTACTTCACCTTCTACCTGATCGAGAAGTTCCAGCTGTCGGTGGCCAGCTCCCAACTGCACCTGTTCCTGTTCCTTGGCGCGGTGGCCGCCGGCACCTTCTTCGGCGGGCCGATCGGCGACCGCATCGGGCGCAAGGCGGTGATCTGGTTCTCGATCCTGGGCGTGGCGCCGTTCACCCTGGCGCTGCCCTATGCCGACCTGTTCTGGACCACCGTGCTCAGCGTGGTGATCGGCTTCATCCTGGCTTCGGCGTTCTCGGCCATCGTGGTGTATGCACAGGAACTGGTGCCGGGCAATGTGGGGATGATCGCCGGGATCTTCTTCGGGTTGATGTTCGGCTTCGGCGGCATTGGCGCGGCGCTGCTGGGGTATGTGGCCGACCTGCGTGGGATCGAATATGTGTACGGAGTGTGCTCGTACTTGCCGTTGTTCGGGTTGTTGGCGGTGTTTTTGCCGGCTACGGGCAAGAAGTAAGCCGATTGAGAGGAGCCACGTTTTGGTGCGTGGCTCTTGCTATCAGCCTTCCTGAACACCTGTTTACATGCGGCGCAGAGCTTGGGCGTTGCCGACCGCATCAAGTACTCCGTTATCGGTTTGTAATGGTCGGTTGCTTTTTATCTGTTTTGACAGTGTATTGGCCGCACTTAGTCGGGCAAAGCTTGGAATATCTCTTCGGCTGGTAAGTGTTTTCCTTGCTCTTTCAAGTTCGGTCAGTGATCTGACTTGTGTCAATGTGTTGTTTTTTAACTGAACAACCGCTTCATTCGGTCTCGGGACGGGAGAATAAGTCGGGGAGGCAAATGTTGTTGCGGACAGGCTTTTTGGGGCGGGCGCAGGGGTGGGACTGTAGGGTGGGGGGGATCCATACTCTGCAAAATAATTTGGCAAGCTTGCTGATTGTGCGCTATTGAATTCGCCCTGCGTGGTGATTTCTGGAGCAGACGGTGACGGGAGTATCGAATCGGCAGCCGATATCGCTGATGGTTCAGGTCTTCTGAAGAGATTTCGGATACGACGCCCAAAGTGACCGTCAGGGTCTTTTCGATTGACTGGATCTGCTTGGCAGTAGGCGTAATTATTGATCCCGCCTGCGTTGAATGGGCTGGCGCTGTCCGGCGAGCCGAACCTCATCAACACGGGGTGAAACGCACGGTATCCATTGCCAAGCAAATAGGTTCCGGCAAGCTCAATCAGTTCTGAGTTGAATCCTAGTAGTCGCCGCTCAGTATTCACAGGACTGTAGCCGTATGCGCAATACCTGGTCGCATGTTGGATTACTCCTGTGTGCCGTAGCAGCACTGAGCCCTGTATATCCGTTGACAGTAGTGCAGTTTCCATGGGCGCGCTCCAGAGACCGTGGCCTGTGGGAAATCTTGAAGCGGGCCGGCTGCCTTGGCAACTGGCAGAAATGCTAGTTCATGCTTGCGATGCCACCGTATACAACTGGTTATTATTGGACGTGGATCGCTTGCGCGTTGCTGAGATTGAAATCTTGCTCAGTAGGGCCGATTGACTGCCAAGGTTGTCCTGGCCTAGAGTGCCGCCTCCTCAATCCCTGCGTAGTCGATGCAATGCGCCGTACCCGTAGTTTCCGCCCACACCGCCAGCCTGTCGCCCCGACAGCGCGCCGCGCGTGGCCGAGCGACACGGTGCTCAAGCGTCGGCGCAGCGTGCTGTTTGCCTTCACCTTCTCGCCACACCTTGCCCTGAACTGATTCACGCCCCTGCGTTGCACGCCTTACCCGCGTGACGGCGGGCGTTTGCGTTCGATCATTTTCCAGTGGATTCAACTGCCGGCCAGGGCCACAGCCCCTGCGCGCCGGCGGGCAAGGAGTGGTACATGAACATGCGTTTGTTGGCGGGCCTGTTGTTCGCCGTGTCGGTGGTGGGTTTCAGCCTTGGGGCGAGCCTGCCGCTGGTGTCGTTGCGCCTGCACGAGGCCGGGGCGGGAACCCTGGAGATCGGCATCATTTCGGCGATCCCCGCGGCGGGCATGATGCTCTCGGCGTTCATGGTCGATGCCTGCTGCAAGCACCTGACCCGGCGCACCATCTACCTGCTCAGCTTCAGCCTGTGCACCTTGAGCATCGCCCTGCTGGAGTGGGCCTTCGACTCGATGCTGTGGCTGGCGCTGCTGCGCCTGGGCCTGGGCATCGGCATGGGCATCGCGATCATCCTCGGCGAGTCGTGGGTCAACGAGCTGTGCCCGGACCACAACCGCGGAAAGATCATGGCCCTGTACGCCACCAGCTTCACCGGCTTCCAGGTGCTGGGGCCGGCGCTACTGGCGCTGCTCGGCGCCGACAGCCCGTGGCTCACCTACATCGTCACCGCCTGCTATGGCCTGGCTCTGCTGTGCATCCTGTTCACCGTGCCCAACGACCATGTCGAACACGAGGAAGGCGAGAAGAGCTTCGGCCTGGCCGGCTTCTTCCGTGTCGCCCCGGCGCTGTGCATGGCGGTGCTGTTCTTCTCGTTCTTCGATGCCGTGGTGCTGTCGCTGCTGCCGGTGTATGCCACCAGCCATGGTTTTGCCGTGGGCGTGGCGGCGTTGATGGTGACCGTGGTGTTCGCCGGCGACATGATTTTCCAGTTGCCCCTGGGCTGGCTGGCCGACCGGGTCGAGCGTACCGGGCTGCACCTGGTGTGCGGGCTGGTGGCGATGAGCATCGGCATCGGCCTGCCGTGGCTGCTGCAGATGACCTGGCTGTTGTGGCCGCTGCTGGTGGTACTGGGCGCTGTGGCGGGGGGCATCTATACCTTGGCGCTGGTGCTGATCGGCCAGCGCTTCAAAGGGCAGGACCTGGTCACGGCCAATGCCAGTGTCGGCTTGCTGTGGGGCGTGGGTAGCCTGGTCGGGCCGTTGGTCAGTGGCGCGGCGATGGATGTGGCGCCCCATGGCTTGCCCATGGCGCTGGCGCTGATGGCCGGGCTGTTCGTGTGTTTTGCCCGGCAGGCGTACCGGCGGGTGGGGCGGTTGGAGGCAGTGGCGGACTGATCCTCTTGTGCCGGCCTCTTCGCGGCTGAAGCCGCTCCCACAGGATATGCGCAGGCCCTGTGGGAGCGGCTTTAGCCGCGAATACGATCGCTCAGGCAGCGCCAGTCAGAACGTGCCGCGCAGGGTCACCGACACATTGCGCGGATCCCCCCAGTAATACCCGGTCGGTGTCGGTGCCACCTGGCGGTAGTACTTCTTGTCGAACAGGTTATTGGCGTTCAACTGCAGCGAATAGTTGTCGTTGAAGCGGTAGTTGACCATCGCGTTGTACACCGCATAGCCCGACTGCGAAGCCTCGGCGGTGCCACTGCGGTTGTAGATGTCGCTTTGCGCCTGCACCCCGCCACCCACGGTCCAGGCCTGCAGCTCGCCCGGCAGGCGGTAGCTGGTGAACAGGCGCAGCAGGCGCTTGGGGTCGGTGGTGCGGATCGGGTTGCCGTTGTTGCCCGTGGTGTCCTTCAGGTATTCGGTGGTGTTGTAGGTGTAGCCACCGCTGAGGTTCCAGCCTGGCAGCACTTCGCCGGAGATCTCCAGCTCGAAGCCCTGGCTGCGGTTCTTGCCCGCGGCCACCTTGCAGTAGCCGCTGGTGTAGTTGGGCAGGCACGGGTTGGGGCCGCTGATGTCGTCCAGCGCGTTGCCCACCTGGTAGATGCGGAAGAACGCCAGCGAGGTGTTCAGGCGCCCGTCGTAGAACTCGCCCTTGATCCCGGTCTCGTAGGCTTCGCCGGTCACAGGTTCGAGCACCGAGCCTGCGGCGTCGGTGTTGGTCTGCGGGTTGAAGATCTCGGTGTAGCTGGCGTAGGTGCTGAAGTTGTCGTTCAGGTCATAGATCAGCGCGGCGTACGGCACGATCTTGTTGTCGACGCTGAATTTGCCATTGGCCTTGGTGTTGTTTTCCTGCTCGTAGTCATACCAGTTGGCGCGCGCGCCGATGATCGCGGTGAGCGGATCGGCCAGGGAGATGCGCCAGGTGGCGTAGGCCCCTTCCTGGGTGGTGCGGGTGCGCACCGGGTGGGCGGTGATGTTGATGTCCGGGTTGGCCAGGCTGGTTTTCGGGTCCCAGGTGCGGATATCGAACACCCCGGAGGTCACGAAGTTGGTGGCCGAGGCATAGGAGTCGTTGCGGATGCGCTCCACGCCGAGCATCAGCTCGTGGCTGCGCCCGAGCAGGTCGAACGGGCCGTTGAGCGTGGCGCTGAGGTTGTTCTGCAGGCTCTCGCCGCCATCGCCCTCGGTGACCTGGTAGTTCATCAGGTAGGGGTTGCGCCCGGGGTTGGCGGCCCCGGTGGCACGGGTGAAGTAGGTCTGCTTGAAGCCGTTGTCGTCCAGCTCGAAGTGGGTGCGCTGGGCCATCAGCTTAAGGGTCCAGTCGTTGTCGAAGCGGTGCTCGAGCTCGGCGAACGTCTGCAGGTTGCTGCGGTTCCAGCGGTTCCAGTCGGCGCCCAGGTAGGTGCTGCGGCCGAACGGCAATGGCGAGCCGTCGTAGTCGGCGGGCAGGTTGCCCCAGGCGCCCGTGGCGTCGAGCTGGGTCCATTCAAGGCCGGTGGTCAGGGTGGTGCTGTCATTGAGGTCGAACGCCATCACCCCGTACAGCACGTCCTTGCGCTCCTGGCGCGACGCCTGGAAGTGGTCTTTCTCGTCGTGCACCGCGATCACTCGGCCGCGCACGTTGCCGGTCTCGGTCAGCGGCCCGGAGATATCGGCGACATAGCGCTGGGCATCCCAGGTGCCCAGGGTGACGCTGCCTTCGCCCTGGAATTCGTAGGTAGGGCGCTTGCGCACCAGGTTGACGGTGCCCGACGGGTTGCCGGCGCCACGCAGCATGCCGGTGGCGCCCCGCAGGATCTCGGCGCGGTCGATGATCGCCGAGTCGCTCTGGATGAACGAACCTCCGCCGCTGCTCTGCACCACGGTGGCGCCGTCGTACTGGATAGCGTCGATCGCGTAACCGCGGGCGAAGTACTGCACCCGCTCGCTGTCGGTGAGGTTGACCACCACGCCCGGGGTCTGCTCCAGCAGGTTGGTGAGGTTGGTGATGTTCTGGTCGTCGATACGCTGGCGGGTGACCACGGTGACCGATTGTGGGGTGTGGCGGATGCTCTGTGGGGCCTTGCCGATGGTCACCGCGCCGGTGGTGTAGGAGCCGCTGTGCTCGGTGGTTTCACCCAGGCGGTTGCTGGAGATGCTGGTGGCGCCCAGCTGCACGGCATCACCGGCGTCCAGTGCCGGGATCAGCAAGAAACTCTGCTCGCTTTGCTGCTGCATCTGCACGTCACTGCCATGCAGCAGGATCTGCAGGGCCTGGGCATTGTCATAGTGGCCGCGCACGCCGTTGGTGGTCCTGCCCTTCAGGCTGTCGGCGTCGAACGACAGGTTCAGCCCGCCCTGGCGTGCCATCTGGTCCAGCGCGACGGCCAGCGGGCCGGCCGGGATGTTCCAGTCGCGTTGCTGGCTCTGGCTGGCCGGCGCGGCGCTGGCCTGTGCCGGCAGCAGGCCGACGGTGGCCAAGCCAAGGCCGAGGGCGGCGCCACGTATGGCGTTGCGCAGGGTGTCGTTGCGGGGGGCACACGGGCGAATCATGAAGCGCTCCTGAAGGTTGTGAAGACCACTTTGCGGGCTTTGTTCCTTCAGGCCGGACGAGAATGAGATTTCACCTCATTTATTTTCACGATTTTTTCACGCGGCATCGATGCTCACCCAGTAACGCGTGCGGTAGTCGATGCGCACCGGCAGGTTGCGCGCGATCAGCAGCAGGATCTGATCGGTATCGGCCAACTGGTAGGTGCCGGACACCTTCAGCTCGGCCACTGCTGGCGCGCAACGCAGCAGGCCCGGGCGGTAGCGCGACAGTTCGGCGACGAACTCGCCCAGCGGCATCTGCTGCACGCTGAGCACGCCATCGGTCCAGCCCCAGGGGTCAGCGTGCAGCGTGGCCGGTTGATAGCTGCCCGCCGCCAGCACCTGCACCACCTCACCGGGCTTGACCTGATGGGCTGCGGCAGAGCCGGGGAACAGCGTCACGTCGCCGCGCCGTACTGCCAGCAGCAGGCCCCGGGTGTTCTCGCGCAGCAGCAACTGGCCGCCCTGGGTGGCCAGGGCGGCGAAGGGGGTGGCGATGCGGAACGGGCGATTGTCGCTGCCATTGCTGTCCAGGCTGACCTCGCCACGTACCAGTGTCAGCTGGCGCAGGTCGGCGCTGTAGCGCAGGTCGATGGCGCTGGCGGTGTTGAGGCGGATGCGGCTGCCGTCGCTGCCCTGCAGCTCGCGGCGCTCACCCGTGGCGGTGCTGCTGTCGGCCAGCAGTGCCGGCAGCCCCAGCGGCTCGCGCGCCGCCCAGCCAAGCGTGCCACCCAGCGCCAGTACCGACAGCAGCTTCAGGTGGTCACGACGGTTCATGCGTTGGCGCTCGCTGCCTTCCAGGGTGCGACGGCTCAACTCCCCGGGCAGGCTGGCCAGTTCGTCACTCAGTTCGCTGACCCGTCGCCAGGCCTCGGTATGTTGCGGGTGGCTGGCCAGCCACAGCTGGAACTGTTGTTGGGCACGCGGGCCGGGGCTGTCGTAGCGCAGCTTCACCAGCCAGTCGATGGCCTGGTCGACCTGGGCCTGGGTGGGCTGCTGGTCAGAGGTCGGCATAGCGCAACCGATAGCAGACGCCCAGGGCCTTGGCCAGGTCGCGCTCGACCGTGGCCCGCGACACGTCCAGGCGCAGGGCGATCTGGGCCAGGGGCAGGCCGTCGAGCTGGGCCATGAGGAAGGCCTGGCGCGCGCGGGGCTTGAGGCTGTGCAGGGCGTTGTCGAGGCGTTCGAGGGTGTCGAGGATGACCAGGCGCTGTTCTTCGCTGGGCGCTTGCAGTTCCGGCAGATTGGCCAGGCTTTCGAGGTAGGCGATTTCCAGGGCGCGGCGGCGAAACTGGTCGATCATCAGGCCACGGGCAATGCTGCTCAAGTAGGCACGCGGCGCTTTCAGCGGTGAAACCTGGCGCGCCTTGAGCAGGCGCACGAAGGTGTCCTGGGCGAGGTCGGCGGCGTTGTCCCGGCAGCCGGTGCGGGCGCTGAGCCAGTTGCGCAACCAGCTGTGGTGATTGCGATAGAGCAGATCGACTTCGGCCGGTTGCAGCGTGTCAGGGATCTGCATCGTCTGGAGAGCCTTGCCCGGTTAATGTGATTGTGAATTGTTCTCAATTCTATGCGGGGCACCGCAGACAGATCAATGGTATGCCAACGATTCAATGCGCAAGATTGAGCGTTTCGCCGATGAGCGGTTGCGCTAGGCTGAAGTCTTTCAGCCTGTTCGAGCCCCCCGATGATCCTTGCAGACCTTACGCCCCGTGCCTTCACGGCCGCCGCCGAGTTTCTGGCTGGGCAGGATGCGGACTGGTCGCGGCACATTGCCGCAACCGGCCCTTGCCTGCATGCCGCCACTCCCGGGCGTGAACCCTATGAAGCGCTGGTGCGGGCAATTGCCTACCAGCAGCTGCATGCGCGGGCTGCAGAGGCGATTCTTGGGCGATTGCTGGCGCTGTTTCCCGGGCAGTGCTTTCCTGCGCCCGAGCAATTACTGCGGGTCACGCCGGAGGCGATGCGGGCCTGTGGGTTTTCCGCCAGCAAGGCCGCGACTCTGCAGGGCATTGCCCAGGCCAGCCTGGACGGCATCGTGCCCAGCCGCGACGAAGCGCTGACCCTGGCCGATGATGCACTGATCGAGCGCTTGGTGACGCTGCGCGGGGTGGGGCGCTGGACGGTGGAGATGCTGCTGATCTACAGCCTGGAGCGCTCGGATATCCTGCCGGTGGATGACTTTGGCGTGCGCGAGGGGTATCGGCGGATGAAGGGCCTGGAGAAGGCGCCGACGCCTGCGCGGATGCGGGCGCTGGGACAAGAGTGGAGCCCGTACCGGACGGTGGCGGCCTGGTATCTGTGGCGCGCATGACTGGCTATCGGCCCTATCGCGGGGCAAGCCCGCTCCCACGCCCGATCTCGATCTGTAGTGGGAGCGGGCCTGCCCCGCGATGAGGCCGGTGTAATCACCGCAAGAATCGGAGTTCGGCGCTCTGCCTGTCCAGGCAAGGTAACTGCAGCGAATCAAAGGAGCGACGCCATGATCCTCGTCCCCCCCTACACCACCGACGCCGAGCGCTGGCACGCCGTGCAAACCCGCGACAGCGCAGCCACCGGCCACTTCGTCTACGCCGTGCGCACCACCGGCGTGTACTGCCAGCCGGCCTGCTCGTCGCGCCTGGCCAAACGCCAGAACGTCGAGTTCTTCAATGACGCCCAGCAAGCCGAGGCGGCCGGTTACCGTGCCTGCAAACGCTGTGCAGGTGGCACCCACGCGGTACGCCGCAGCGAAGTGGTGGCCCGCGCCTGCCGCCTGATCGAAGCCAGCGACACGGCACCCAACCTCGAGCAGCTGGGCGCCGACCTGAACCTCAGCCCCTTCCATCTGCACCGCCTGTTCAAGGCCGAAACCGGCCTTACCCCCAAGGCCTATGCCTCAGCCTTTCGCGCCCGGCGCCTGCGCGAGGGGCTGGAGGCTGCCGGCAGTGTCACCGAGGCCATCTATGACGCCGGCTACAACTCCAACAGCCGCTTCTATGAAAGTGCCGCCGAGCGCCTGGGCATGCGCCCCCGTGAGTACCGGGCCGGCGGGCAGGGCGCGACCATCCGCTTTGCCCTCGCCCAGTGTTCACTGGGGGCGATCCTGGTGGCGCAGAGCGAGCGCGGCATCTGCGCGATCCTGTTGGGCGATGAACCCGAGCCGTTGCTCCAGGACCTGCAGGACAAATTCCCCAAAGCCCAGCTGATCGGTGGCGATGCCGCCTTCGAGCGCCTGGTTGCCGAGGTGATCGGCTTTGTCGAAGCCCCGGCCCTGGGCCTGGCGCTGCCATTGGATGTGCAGGGCACGGCGTTCCAGGAGCGGGTCTGGCAGGCCTTGCGCGAAGTGCCGGCGGGCAGCCGGGTCAGCTACACCGACATCGCCGAGCGCATCGGCGCGCCCAAGGCCGTGCGCGCCGTGGCCCAGGCCTGCGCGGCCAACGCGATCGCGGTGGCCATCCCTTGCCACCGCGTGGTGCGTCGCGATGGCGACCTCAGCGGCTACCGTTGGGGGGTGGAGCGCAAACGCCAGCTGCTGGCCCGAGAAACGGCACCCTCCTGAGCGGCCGGACCGCGTAGAATTCACGCCCTGTCGAGTTGTATAGAGGAATATTCGATGAGGCGTGTCAGCCTTGACCGATTCTATGTGGGGATTTTGGCCCTGCTACTGTGGGTGGCCGTACCCGCCTGGGCTGCTCCAGTCACCCCGGTGTCGCGGCTGGCCGTGGCCGAGCAGCAGGTGCTGGACGAGAACGCTGGCCTGGAAGAGCTGAGCGAACGGCTCGACCAGATTCGCCAGGGCGTCACCAGCAACGCCAACGACGACCTGCTCGCGCAGTTGCGCCAATCGGCCCTGCAAGTGCAGCGTCAAGCCGATGTACTGGTCACCGCGCGTACCGCCGATGTGCAGCGCCTGGACGATCAGCTCAACGTGCTCGGCCCGCCGATGCCGGAAGAGGCCGAGAGCCTGACCCGCCAGCGCAAGCAACTGACCGATCAGAAGAACGCGGTGCTTGCCGAGCAGAAGGACACCACCGCGCTGGCCCAGTCGGCCCGTGACCTGTCCACGCAGATCGTCAACCTGCGCCGCAGCCTGTTCAACTCGCAGATCACCAGCCGCGCCGCCAGCCCGCTGAGCCCGGCGTTCTGGTCGAGCCTGATCCGTCCCACCGATGACGACGTGGCCCGCCTGCGCGACCTGCGCGCAGAGGCCGCCGACGCCATGGCCAGCGCGTTCAGCGCCGAGCACCGTTGGTTGTTCATCAGCGCCCTGGTGGCCGCAGTGCTGGTCTGGACCCTGGTGCGCCGGGTGCTCGAACGGTTGCTGGCCGATGCCATGGTGCGCTGGCTGCCCGAAGGCCGGCTGCGCCGCAGCGCCCTGGCCTTGAGCGTCAGCCTGGCGACCCTGGGCACCATCTCCGGCTCGGTGTCGTTGCTGCGCTGGGGCTTGGAAAGCAGCGCCGAGCTGGGCACCGACCTGGCCAGCCTGACCAACCATGTCCTCACCCTGGTGGTGTTCAGCGCCTTCATCTCGGGCCTGGGCCGCGCCATGCTGATGCTGCAGCGCCCGTCGTGGCGCCTGCCGCCGATTGCCGACGAAGTGGCCAGCGCCCTGGGCTGGTTCCCCAAGGTGCTGGCCCTGACGCTGATGGTGATGCTCACCATGGAGCGCATCAACAGCGTGATCGGTACCAGCCTGGCGCTGACCCTGGCCACCAACGGCTTGACCGCGCTGGTGGTGTCGCTGCTGTTCGTGGCGGCGCTGGTGTGCTACCGCCGCGCCCGTCGCCAGCACGGCCTGGAACGCCCCAAAGGCCTGACCGGGCTGATCCCGTTCGTGATCGTGGTGTGGGTGGTGGCGATCCTGCTGGCGCTGGTGGCCGGCTACCTGACGTTGGCCTACTTCCTCACGGCCAAGCTGCTGTGGATCAGCGTGGTCACCGTGTGTGCCTACCTGCTGGTCACGGTGTTCGGCGATCTCTGCGAAACCTTGCTTTCGCCACGCCAGCCCGGTGGCCTGGCGCTGGCTTCGGCGTTGGGCCTGCAACAGCGCCACCAGGCCCAGGCCAGCACCATCCTGGCCGGTATCGGCCGCACTGTGCTGCTGTTCGCCGCCGCCTTGCTGGTATTCATGCCATCGGGCACCAGCCCGGGTGAACTGCTGCTGAGCCTGGCCGACTGGGACGGCACCGGCGGCAAGGTGCTCGGCAACCTGAACATCGTGCCTCAGGACATCCTGATGGCCGTGGCCATCTTCATCGGTGGCTGGTTCGCCATTCGCGTGGTCAAGCGCTGGCTCAGCGATCGCCTGCTGCCCGAAACCGACATGGACGCCGGCATGCGTGCCTCCCTGGTGACCCTGGTGGGTTACCTGGGCTTCCTGTTCCTGGCCATGCTGGTGATGTCCACCCTGCACATCAACCTGACCAGCCTGACCTGGGTGGTCAGTGCGCTGTCGGTAGGTATCGGTTTTGGCCTGCAGCAGATCGTGCAGAACTTCATCTCCGGCCTGATCCTGCTGACCGAGCGCCCGGTGAAAGTGGGTGACTGGGTCAGCCTGGCGGGTGTGGAGGGTGATATCCGCCGCATCAACGTGCGCGCCACCGAGATCCAGATGTCCGACCGCTCGACGGTGATCGTGCCCAACTCGCAGTTCATTTCGCAGAACGTGCGCAACGTGACCATGGCCAATGCCCTCGGGGTGGTAGGTATCACCCTCACGCTGCCGCTCGAGACCGACCCGGCCAAGGTGCGCGAAGTGTTGCTGGCGGCCTACCACGAGCACGAGTCGATCCTCGATGCGCCGGCCTGTTCGGTGACGTTCAAGGACCTGACCAGCAGTGGCATGGTGATTGGCGTAAGCGGTTACGTGGCCTCGCCGCGGCAGGTGTCGAGCACCCGCAGCGACCTGCTGTTCACCATCCTCGGGCGGCTGCGCGATGAAGGCATCGCCCTGTCCTCGCAGCAGACCATGGTGCTGGTGCAGGACAATGGCCGACCGGCCGACGAGCCGGCGTGATGCTGTGCAAGCAACCGCCTTGTGTTGCTTGTGCTGGCCTCATCGCTGGCAAGTCGCAGCGGCGAACCGCAGCTCCCACAGGGTTGAGGTAAGCGCGGTCGAGGTGGGAGCCGGCTTGCCGGCGAAAGGGGCGCAAGGCGCCCCCCTGGCCTTTCAGTGCTGCTTGGCGCGCCTGATGCGCAGCAAGATCACCAGCAATACCAGCAGCACCGGCGGCGCCATCCCCAGCAACGCTTCGCGCGCCGCCAGCCCCGCGCCCAGTACATTCAGCCCGCCATACAGCAGCTTGAACAGGTTCAGCAGGTAGTAGGTGATCGCAATGATCGACAAGCCTTCCACCGCCCGCTGGATCTTAACCTGGGCATCGGCCCGGGCATTGAGGCTTTGCAGGATCCCGGCATTCTGTTCTTCCATCTCCACCTGCACCCGTGCCTGCAACAGGTCGCCGAGGTTGGCCACGTTCTTCGCCAGTTGCTCCAGGCGCTGCTCGGTGGCCGCGCAGTAGCGCACGGTCGGCTTGAAGCGCCGCTCGATGAACACCCCCAGGCGCTGGCAGTCACCCACATGGCTTTCGCGCAATTCGCCCAGGCGCTCGAACACCAGTTGCGCATAGGCCTGGGTGGCACCGAAGCGGTGGCGGGTCTTCACCGTGCGGCTGACCACCTGGCGCGACAGCAGGGCGATGGCTTCGAGCAACGCCTTGGAGTCATGCCCGGCGGCGCTGGCGCCGCGTTCGGACAGGCTCACCAGGGTCTTGTCGAAGGCGTCCAGTTCGTGGCTCAGAGTTTTCGCCGTGTCCAGGGTCAGCGAGGCCATCATGCGGTAGGTCTCGATCTCCAGCAGGCGGCGGATCATGCGGCCCTGGCGGTAGGCGTTGAGGCGGCGGTTGATGAACAGGAAACGGTTGCTGCCGTCGGCGGTCAGGCGGAAGTCGCTCCATACCGTGGCATCGCCACCGCCGACGCAGGAGCCGCAAGGGTCCTTGAAACCGTAGCGGGTGAGGTCCAGGCTCTGTTCATCGCGCACCAGTACCTGCACCGCGTTGATCACCTGCGCTGCCTGCGGGGCGATGGCCTTGGCCAGCACTTCTGGCAGCACCTGCCAGTCGCAGTCGCTGCTGGCGCAGGGCACGACCAGGGTCAGGGTGAAGAACTCGGTATGCCGTTCCCATTTGAATGGATGGCCGTCGAGCTGGGTGATGCCTTGGGCCGCGTACGGGTCGGGCGCTTCGGGGCAGCAGCGTTGCAGCAGCGACTGGCAGGCCGCGTCGCCGCCGAGCAGGGCGAAGTGGAAGACATGGGCCGGGCCGTCGAAATACAGCGACGGGCGGGCGTGCAGTTCGTTGTGCAAGGTGGTGCGTTGAGGGTGCATAGATAGAAGGCCGGCCTGGTGTTGTGATTATGGGGCTACCAGGGAGTGGGACTTTGCGGGGAGGGGGAAAAGTCACGGGGGAGATGGATGATTGGGTGAGGGCTCCTAAGCGATGCGCCGCGTGGGCGGCGCTCGATCTCAAGAGCGCTGCAAGGCATTCGCCCTGCACCCCGTAGCCGTGACGCAGTTGAAGCAACTGGTTCCAATCTCAGAATGTCCTGACGTGCAAGCCAAAGCGAGCAAGGTCAATCTAAGCATCGACATGAGCAGTCTAAGCGTAACGTAAATTGATATCTGGCTATACATTTGCGTTACGCTGGAGTAGCCTTTGTCTGGTCGATATCCTTCGTCGATTCAGTGCCCCGTGGGATGGGCTGGGAGTCACCAATGAGCGATTTACAGATCAAGGATCGGAGCAAGGCCGTACCGTTGAACATGAGAGTGGCCGAGCATCGCAGAGACCTCATCGATGCCGCCGTGGAGATTGTGGGCGGTGACCGCACCAGCTTCGTTCTCGATGCGGCTTGCCGACGTGCTGAGGAAGTACTGATGGAGCGTCGGTTGTTCCTGCTTGATGACGAAGCCTTCGATCAATTCACCCAGGCGCTTGAAGACAGCCCCATCAGGAGCAATGAATGCGTGAAGAAGCTGTTGGCAAGGCCGAAGCGCTGGAGCTGAGCGCTCCGCAGAAGCTCGAAGCCTTTCATGAGCTAGGTCAGTTCGACTGTGGAGAGGCGTCGATCAATGGCTACCTTCGTGAAAAGGCTTACAAGGCGCAGATAGCGAAGCACGCGGTGGTGTATGTCACTTGCTTCAAGGGCACATCGATTGTGGCCGGTTACTACACGCTTTCGACGGGGTCTGTGGCGCGTGCTCATGGTTCTTCCGCAAGTGTGCGACGCAATGCCCCAATTGATTTGCCGGTGGTGGTGCTGGGGCGAATGGGTGTAGCCCTGAGAGCTGCTGGGCAAGGGGTTGCCACGGACCTGTTGCAGGACGCTGTCGAGAGAGCTCTGGTTGCGTCCGAGATCGTCGGATGTGTTGCAATGATCGTGCACCCGCTTGATGAGCGTCTGGAGCGCTTCTACGCCAAAGCTGCGGGGTTCGCAGCCTGTCCACAGCTGTCACCGAAGACGATGATGCTTGCACTTCGGTGAGACTCGCCTGTCGGCTTAAAGCAAAAGGCCTTTCTGGGGCCCTGGGCACGAGGGCTGTTGACCGAGTGAGGGCCAGCAGGTGCCGGCCGCGGCCCTTGTAGCGCCTGTCAGATCGAGCGCCGCCTGCGCGGCGCATCGCTGGCAAGCCAGCTCCCACAGTTTGTTTAGGGCCAGTTACTTCAGCGGGGTCATCACTGTCCGCATCACTGTCCGCTTTGGTGGTACGACGGGGTTGCAGTGTGGGCGTTGCCGCCGCCCCACATGACTCAAGGCATGCACCAAGGCAGGCGCCGGTACTTTCACAGGACTCATTGGCCCGAAACAGATGTGGGAGCTGGCTTGCCAGCGATGCGCCGCGCGGGCGGCGCTAGATCTCATAGGCGCTGCAAGGCTCTCGCCGAACACCTGCCAGCCTCCCCGAACCCTTGAAAGGGACGCCTACCAAATCACCCCAAACACCGCGTCACATGCTTCACCGACAGATACCCCGACAACCCCCAAGGCCCGAGCTCGCGGCCAATCCCGCTGCCCTTGGTCCCGCCCCACGACGTCTCGACGAACACCGCCTGCACCGAGTTGATCCACACATGCCCCACCTCCAGCGCATCGGCCACGCGTTCGGCGCGTTCCAGGTCGGCTGAGCACACGGTGGCGACCAGCCCGAAGCGGCTGTCGTTGGCCTGCACGATGGCCTCGGCTTCCGTGGCGAAGCGCCGCGCGCACAGCACCGGCCCGAAAATCTCCTCGGCCCACAGGCGGCTGCTCTCAGGCACGTCCACATACAGCGTCGGGCTGACGAACCAGCCGTCGCGGTCCAGCGCCTTGCCGCCGGCCAGGCACTTCAAGCCTTCCTCGCGGGCCTTGGCGAAGTAGCTGGCGACCTTGAGCCACTGCGCCTGGCTGGTCAGCGGCCCCATGTCCACTTCCTCGCTCAGCGGGTTGCCGACGCGCAGCTTCTCCAGCGCCTCCTGCAAGCGCGCCAGCAACGCATCGGCGATGCCGTCCTGCACCAGCAGGCGCGAGGTGGCCGAGCACATCTGCCCGGCGTTCCAGGTGATGCCGGCGACGATCCATTCCACGGCCTGGTCGACGTCGCAATCGTCGAACACCACGATGGCCGACTTGCCGCCCAGCTCCAGGGTCACCGGCCGGCATTGCGCGGCGGCTGCACGCATCACCTGGCTGCCGACGCCGTTGCTGCCGGTGAACGACAGCTTGTCCAGGCCGTTGTGGCCGCTCAGGGCGGCGCCGGTCTCGGCCTTGCCGTTGACGATGTTCAATACGCCGGCCGGCAGGCCCAATGTTTCGGCGATCTGGCCGTAGGCCTGCTCGATCAGCGGGGTCACTTCCGAGGGTTTGAGCACCACGGTGCAGCCGGCGGCCAGGGCCGGGGCGAGCTTCCAGGCGCTGGTCACCAGCGGGAAGTTCCACGGCACGATCAGGCCGACCACGCCCACCGGTTCCAGGCGGGTGCGGGCGGTAAAGCCCGGTGCGGCCAGCGGCACATCGCGGTTCTTTTCCGGCAACTGTTCAGCCAGGTCGGCGTAGTAGGCGAAGGTGGCGATGGCGTCGTCCAGGTCGATCTCGGCCTCGTGGCGCGGCTTGCCGTTGTTGCGCATCTGCAAGGCGATCAGCTCGTCGCGGCGCTGGCCCAGTTGCTCGGCAAAGCCGCGCAGGTAGCTGGCGCGTTCGCTGGCGGGCACGGTTTTCCAGGTGCTTAGCGCACGGCGTGCGGCGGCCACGGCCTGGTCGACCTGGCCCGTGCTGGCGGCCATCAGTTCGGCGAACGGCAGGCCGTCGGACGGGTTCTGCACAACGATGCAGTCGCTGCCCTGGCCTTCGACCCAGCGGCCGTCGATGTAGTGAGAGGTGGTCATGGTCGGTTTCCAGTCAGGCCATTTCGGCGGTGGTCACGGGCTTCACCGGCGTGCTTTTGCAACGCACCCAGCGCGGGCCTTGCGGGCCGTACACGCCAGCCGGTTCAGGGAACAGGTTGAGCAAGATCAGGTACAGCACGCCGGCGATACCGAGGGTGACCGGCAGGCTCAAGTCGATGCCGCCGGCCAGTTCGCCCAGTGGGCCGACGAACTGCCCAGGCAGGTTGACGAAGCACAGGCCGACCAGCGCACTGGGGATCCATGCGCCCATGCCGCGCCAGTTCCAGCCGTGGCAGAACCAGTAGTGGCCGCCTTGCTGGCCACGGGTGAACACCTGCAGATCGTCGGCGTGGTAGAAGCCGCGGCGGGTGATCAGGCCGAGGATCATGATCACCATCCAGGGGCTGGTGCAGGTGATGATCAGCACGGCGAAGGTCGAGACGCTCTGCACCAGGTTGAAGGTGAAGCGGCCGACGAAGATGAAGCCGATGGCCAGCACGCCGATCAGCAGGGTGGCAGCGGCGCGGCTGAGCAGGCGCGGGAACACGCTGGACATGTCCAGGCCGGTGCCGTACAGCGCCGTGGTGCCGGTGGACATGCCGCCGATCACCGCAATCAGGCACACCGGCAGGAAGAACCAGCCCGGCGAGATCGCCAGCAGGCCACCGACGTAGTTGTTGGCGGCGATGTAGTCCGGCGCCTGGCTGGCCACCAGGGTGGCGGTGCACAGGCCGAACAGGAACGGGATCAGCGTGGCCACCTGGGCCAGGATCACCGCCAGCATGATCCGCGATTTCGGCGTGGCGCGGGGGATGTAGCGCGACCAGTCACCGAGGAAGGCACCGAACGACACCGGGTTGCTCATGGCCAGGATCGCCGCGCCGACGAAGGCTGCCCAGAAGCCGGCCTGGCCGAGGTTGACGCTACCGGCGTAGCCCGCGTCGAACGGCCCGGCGAAGGCGAAGATGCCCAGCAGGAACAGCAGGCTGGAGGCCCACACGGCGATCTTGTTGACCCACAGCATGAAGCGGAAGCCGAAGATGCACACCACCAGCACCAGCACCGCGAACAGGCCGTAGGCCAGGCCCAGGGTCAGGTCGGTTTCCGGCAGGCCGGCCAGGCGCTTGGCGCCGCCGACCAGGGCATCGCCCGAGCTCCACACCGACAGCGAGAAGAACGCCACGGCAGTGAGCAGCGACAGGAACGAGCCAACGATGCGCCCGTGCACGCCGAAATGCGCGCCCGAGGACACCGCGTTGTTGGTGCCGTTGAGCGCGCCGAACAGGCCCATCGGTGCAAGGATCAGCGCGCCCACGCCGACGCCGAGCAGGATCGCCCACACGCCAGCCTGGAACGACAGCCCGAACAGCACCGGGAAGCTGCCCAGCACGGCGGTGGCAAAGGTGTTGGCGCCGCCGAAGATCAGGCGGAACAGGTCCAGCGGGGCGGCGTCGCGTTGATCGTCGGGGATCTGTTCGACGCCATTGGTCTCGATACCGGTCGAGTGGCTCATGGTGGTGCTCCAGCGCGAATGTTGTCGGCCTCAAGGGGCCTTGTTGTGGGTGCGATGGCAGTGCGGCAGGGCCGCTTGAAAGGGGATCAGGCCGGCGAGACGACCGACAGGTGCTCGTGGCAGGCCAGCCAGCGCTCGCCGTGGCGGCGGAAGACGATGGTCTCGCGCTCGCTCAGGGTCAGTTCTTCGCCGGCAACGCGCAGGCGCGTGGCCACATCGTGCATGAAGATCGCCACGTCACCTTGCAGGCTGACCTGCACATTGTTGGATTCGCAGCCGAGCACGGCGAAGCCGTCTGCCTGCCAGGAGGCCCAGAGTTCTTCGTAGGCGCGGCGCGACAGCAACGGTTGCGGCAAGGTGTGGAAAAGGAAGGTGGCGTCTTCGCTGAAGCAGGCGAAGTAGCGGGCGGTGTCATTGCTGGCGAAGGCGGCAACGAGGTCGGCGGCGGCCTGCCGTACCTGGAGTGTCTGGTCCACGGGAGTGGCCTCACGATTATTGTGATTGTTGGTGAAGCGATTCTGGTGGGGGCGGACGGGGGGAAAAATCGCTGTGGACAAATAATCAGTTCAGGAATTTGTGAAGTGTTGTTGGTTGAGGACGTTATCGCGGGGCAAGTTGCACCGCCGCTCCCACCAGAAGCACACAGTTACCGTGGGAGCGGGCTTGCCAGGAGCACGCATCGTTCTCCAGATGGAACTCTGAGGGTTCACCCATGGGCCTACCGGCCCGCATCTCTCCTCTCTACCGTTAGCCCTGTCGCCCGCCTGGCCACAGGCCGCACGGGCATTTGCCACGGCCCGCCGACTGACGGTCGCTCCGTTCAGCCTGCGTTGCCTACTCTGTTAATCCCCACGTGGGAGTTGTGGGGCGCGGCCCGACCGCAGCGGCCAGGATGGCCTGTTCTCCACACCAAGAGGAGAGAACGATGAGCAATTTCTCGCAAGCCGCCAACTTCGAAGGCCAGGTGCCACGCATCGACCCCGACAACGCCACGATGCTGCTGATCGACCACCAGAGCGGCCTGTTCCAGACGGTCAAGGACATGCCCATGACCGAACTGCGGGCCAATGCCATCACCCTGGCCAAGGTCGCCAGCCTGGCGAAGATCCCGGTCATCACCACCGCCTCGGTACCCCAAGGCCCCAATGGCCCGCTGATCCCGGAAATCCACGAAGCCGCGTCCCATGCGCAGTACGTTGCCCGCAAGGGTGAGATCAACGCCTGGGACAACCCTGAATTCGTCGCCGCTGTGAAGGCCACTGGGCGCAAGCAACTGATCATCGCCGGCACCATCACCAGCGTGTGCATGGCCTTCCCCAGCATCAGCGCGGTGGCTGCCGGCTACCAGGTGTTCGCTGTCATCGATGCGTCAGGCACTTACTCCAAGATGGCCCAGGAAGTGACCCTGGCACGGGTAGTCCAGGCCGGCGTGGTCCCGATGGACACCGCCGCTGTCTGCTCCGAAGTGCAACGTACCTGGAACCGCCCGGACGCCGCCCAGTGGGCCGAGGCCTACAGCGCGGTGTTCCCGCACTACCAACTGCTGATCGAGAGCTACACCAAGGCCCAGGCCGTCGTCACCGGTCATGAGCAACTAGACTCGCAACGCAGCTGACCCCCACGCTTTTTCCATCCACGCAAGGAGTTCCATCATGGCTTTCCAATACAAGCGTCTGGACAAGAACAACGCCGCGGTACTGCTGGTCGACCACCAGACCGGGCTGCTGTCGCTGGTGCGCGACATCGACCCGGACCGGTTCAAGAACAACGTGCTGGCGCTGTCCGACCTGGCCAAGTACTTCAAGCTGCCGACCATTCTCACCACCAGCTTCGAGACCGGCCCCAACGGCCCGCTGGTGCCCGAGCTCAAGGAGCAGTTCCCCGATGCGCCCTACATAGCCCGCCCCGGCAACATCAACGCCTGGGACAACGAGGATTTCGTCAAGGCGGTGAAGGCCACCGGCAAGAAGCAGCTGATCATCGCCGGCGTGGTCACCGAGGTGTGCGTGGCCTTCCCGGCACTGTCGGCGCTGGAAGAGGGCTTCGACGTATTCGTGGTCACCGACGCCTCCGGCACCTTCAACGAACTGACCCGCGACTCGGCCTGGCGCCGCATGGAGGCCGCTGGTGCCCAGCTGATGACCTGGTTCGGCGTGGCCTGCGAGCTGCACCGTGACTGGCGCAACGACATCGAAGGGCTGGGTACGCTGTTCTCCAACCATATTCCTGACTACCGTAACCTGATGACCAGCTACAGCAAGCTGGCCAAGTGACGCTGAGCCCGGGCCCCGGTAGCGGGGCCTGGGCCGTCCTGTCGGTTACGAGGTAACGGATGGCTCCACTGATTGCCTATTTCAGCCTTGCCCTGCGTCCTGGGCGCGATGTGCTGCTGTTCGCGCTGCGTACGGTGGTGGCGGGCCTGCTGTGTCTGTACCTGGCGTTCGTGTTCGACCTGGAACAACCGAAATGGGCGCTGATGACGGTGATCATCATCAGCCTGCCGCTGGCTGGCATGACCCTTAAGCGAAGCTTCGCGCAGGTGCTTGGCACGGTGGTCGGCGCGGCAGTGGCCGTGTTGCTGATGGCGTTGTTCGCGCAGATGCCATACACCCTGGTGGTCAGCCTGGCGCTGTGGCTGGGGCTGTGCACCGCCGGTGGCACCTTGCTGCGCTTTACCGATTCCCATGCCTTCGTGCTCAGCGGCTTTACCGCGGTGGTGGTGGCGATGCTGGCCGTGCCCGAGCCCGAGGGTACCTTTCTGCTGGCCGTCACCCGCGTTACCGAGACCTTGCTGGCAGTGGCCTGCGTGGCGGTGGTCAGCCTGTTGACGGCCCGCCCGCAGGCGGTGGCCAACAGCTATTTCGCCAAGGTCGACAGCTTGCTGAAATTGATTGCCAGCCATGCCGCGCAAGTGATCCGCACCGAGGAGGACGAGGTCGCGTTCGGTCAGCGTCAAGCCCGGTTGATCGCCGAGGTCAGTGCGCTGGAAGGGTTGCGTCGGCACCTGTATTTCGACGCGCCGCACCTGCGCAGCGGCGACGGCTTGGTGCAACTGTTCGCCAACCAGTTGGTGCTGCTGGTTTCACGGCTGCTGGTGCTGCGTCAACAGCGCGAACTGGTCAAGGCGAACTGGCTGGGGCCGCTGCCGGTGGATATCCAGCTGCTGCGCGACGCCGAACTGCTGAGCCTGGAGGCTCTGGCACGGGACGGCATGGCGCTCTCGGCAGCGGACCGCGAAGCCCTGCGCACCTTGCACCAGGGCTTCGATGACGCCGCCGACCGCGCCGAGTTTCTCAACGAGCCACTGCCCCCGCACCTGCGTGCCCTGGCCTGGGCCTTGCGTTGGGAGCAGGCGCGGCTGCTCCAGCAACTGGGCGAGCTGATCGAGTTGAACGAGGCGATCCAGCAGGGCCGTCTGGCCAGTTGCCCCCAGCGGCAGGGCCGTGCCAGCGCCTTGCACCTGGACTGGCCGTTGGCGGCAATGAACGCCGTGCGCGCCTGCCTGGCCCTGTTGCTGATTGGCGGGTTGTGGATCGAGAGCGCCTGGGATGGCGCGCGTTCGGCGGTGATCCTGATGGGCGTGATGTGTTCGCTGATGGCGACCTTGCCGCGCCCCCTGCTGGCCAGCCAGAACTACAATCGCGGGCTGCTGGTGGGCATGGGCTTATCGGCGCTTTATCAGTTCGCCCTGCTGCCACTGTTCACCGACTTCGAGATGCTCGCCCTGTGCCTGGCGCCCCTGCTGTACCTGGCGGCGGTCGGGCTGGCCAACCCGATGACGGCGGGGATCGGTATGGGCATCGGCCTGATCGGCCTGCTGATGATTGGACCACAGAATGTCGGGGCCTATCACAACAGCGACATCCAGTGGTTCGAGTTCGCCGGTGGCTACCTGGTGGCCGGCGTGTTGGCGATGGCCGTGTTCTCGCTGGTATTTCCGTTCAATGCGCAGAAACGCATCGCCCGACTGTTTCGCCAGACCCGTGAGGATGTGCGCCGACAGGTGCTCGCGAACGGTTCGCTGGCTGGGCAGTTCGCCTTCGAGAGCCTGCTGCTCGATCGCCTGTCGGCATTGATCGGTCTGCTGCCGGCCGCCCCGGACACGGCTTCCCGCGAGCGTGTCGAGTGTGCGCTGGTGTGCCCGGCGTTGGCCATCGCCGTGGGGCAGGCGCGCACCTTGTGCGACGGTGACCTGGCATTGCCATCGGCAACCCGGGCTCGATTGCGAGAAAGCTTGCAGGGCGTTGCCGACTTCATCGGTGGCCAGGGTGCGGTGGACCTCGACCCGCTTCTGCGTGAGCTGGACGACCATACGCGGGTGCTCGATGCCCTGCATGGCGCGCCAGGGCCACTGGACCGCGACGCCTTGCGTCGGCTGTTCATCCTGCGGGTGGCCCTGGCGGTGGGCGGGCAGTTGCTGGCGCGCTATCGCCGGGTGCTGGAGCCCGTGCGTGCGCGGCCGATCCCGGAGGTGGCCAATGCCCATTGATTTTGAGGTGGGTGGGGTCTACCTGCCGCCCATCGCCCAGGCGCTGCTACTGGCCCTGCCGTTGTTTCTGCTGGTCGATGCCTTGTTGCGTCGAGTGGGCGTGCTGGCATTCGTCTGGCATCCGGCGCTGTTCCAGGGGGCCGTGTATACCGCGATTTGCGCGGCCTTGCTGTTGTGGATGGGAGTGAGTAGGTAGATGTCGTCGATCAAGCCGCTGTTGTCGCGCAGCCTGACCCTGGCCATGTTGGTTGTTGCCATCGTGCTGGGCTGGCTGGCCTGGACGCACTATACCCAGGCGCCCTGGACCCGCGACGCACGGGTGCGGGCCGATGTGGTCACCCTGGCGGCGGAGGTCAGCGGCCGGATCGTCGCCCTGCCGGTGCGGGACAATCAGTTCGTGCACAAGGGCGACCTGCTGTTGCGCATCGACCCGGCGCGCTATGAGCTGGCCGTGTTGCATGCCCGGCGCGCGGTCGAGGTGGCACGGGCAGCCCTGGGGCAGTCGCAGGCGAACATCGTCGCCAACCAGGCGTTGCTCAGGCAACGGCGTAGCGAGGAACAGCGCCGCAGCAAGCTGCAGTCACTGTCGGCCATTTCCGCCGAGGAGTGGGAAAAGTCTAAGACTGATGTAGCTGTGGCTCAGGCCGACCTGCTGCGCGAGCAATCCAGCCTGGGCCTGGCGCAAGCCAATGTGCAACTGGCCGAAGCCACGCTGGAACAGGCACAACTCGACCTGCAGCGCACCGAGGTGCTGGCGCCGGTCAATGGACATGTCACCAACCTGCTGACCCGTCAGGGCGATTTCGCGCAACCGGGCGCTGCGTTGCTGGCGTTGGTGGACAGCGATTCGTTCCATGTCAGTGGCTACTTCGAGGAAACCAAGCTGCCGCGCATCGCCGTCGGCAGCCGGGCGCGCATCGTGTTGATGAATGGTCAGGCCTTGCAGGGCACGGTGGAGAGCATCGCCTACGCCATCACCGACCGTGAGAACCAGCCGGGCAATCGCCTGCTGGCCAACGTCAATCCGAACTACACCTGGGTCAAGCTGGCCCAGCGCGTGCCGGTACGCCTGCGCTTGGACCCGCAAGATGCCGAAGCGCCTCCTTTGCGGGCCGGGACCACTGCCACTGTGACGATCCGCGAAGAATGACGGATGATGCAGCGGTGAGCCGTGGACGAGTGTTGCCAATGTTCGACCTGAACGACCTCTATCTCTACGCCAAGGTAGTTGAGCACGGCGGCTTCGCGCCCGCCGGGCGCATCCTTGGCTTGCCCAAGTCACGCCTCAGCCGGCGCGTGGCCAAGCTCGAGGAGCGCCTGGGCGTGCGCCTGATCCAGCGCTCCACGCGGCAGTTTCAGGTGACCGAGGTGGGCCTGGAGTATTACCGCCATTGCCTGGGCATGCTTGAACAAGCGGTTGCCGCCGAGGACGCGGTCGAACGCAACCGTGGCGAACCGCGTGGCATCGTGCGTCTGGCCAGCAGTACGGCGTTGCTCGATTCACGGCTGGCGCCGATGCTGGCGCGCTTCATGGCGCAATGCCCGGTGGTCGAGCTGCTGGTCAAGAGCTACAACCGGCGGGTGGATGTGATCGGCGAGGGCTTCGACCTGGTCTTGAGCGTGCAGCACCAGCCACTGGAAAGCAGCGAGCTGGTGATGCGCCGGCTGGCCCCGAGCCGGCAGTGCCTGGTGGCTGCGCCGGGCCTGCTGGCCGAACACGGGCGCCCGGTGTCGCCGGAAGGGCTGCCGGCCCTGCCGAGTTTGAACTGGGGTGCCAATGTGCAGGATGCCACCTGGATGCTGGTGGGGCCTGCGGGTGCCGAGGCTGCCGTGCGCCATCGACCCCGCGTGGTGTCGGACGACCTGGCGGTGCTGCGCGAGGCCGCCCTGGCCGGCGTAGGGCTGGTGCTGCTGCCCGAAGAGGCGGTGCGCGCCGACTTGGCTGCCGGGCGCCTGGTCCATGCCCTCGACGATTGGGCGCCACGGGAAGGGGAGGTAGTGGCGCTGTTCCCCTCACGGCGCGGTTTGATGCCAGCGGTGCGCAAGTTGATCGACTACCTGGCCGATGCCTTCGAGCAGGAGCAGCAGAAGGCTACGCCGGTTCGCGCTGGCTGAAACCTGGTTCGGCGGGTAGGCGAGCAGACCAGCACGCCAGGGCCGCCGCCAACGCCGTCAGCGCGGCGCCGGCCCACGGGGTGGCCGACAGCGTCGCCCCGGTGATCACCACGCCGCCGATGGCCGACCCCAACCCGACGCCCAGGTGCATGGCCGACATGTTCAGGCTCATGCCCGCCGGGAAGGTATCTTCCCCACGTTTGGCCAGGTAGCTCTGCACCACCGGCGAGGTGGTCCAGCTCAGCCCGCCCCAGAGCATCATCGCCGGCAGGAACAGCCACGGCGTGCCCGCGCTCAGCGGCAGCAGCAACAGGCTGGCGAGGTACAACAAGGGCGCCAGCAGGATGGCCTTGGCCACACCCAGGCGATCGGCCATCCAGCCGCCGATGTAACCGCCCGAGACACCGGCGATGCCGAATGCCGCGAACACCGCCGCCAGCCATTGGCTCGGCACTTGGGCGACCTGCTGGGCGTAGGGCGCCAGGTAGGCGAACACGGTGAAGTGCCCGGCGATCATCAACAGCGACACCCCTTGCGCGGCCGTCAGGCGGCTGTCGCGCACGTGGCGCAGGTAGCTGGCCAGGGCGATGCGTTCGTCGCTCTGCAACGTCGGCAGCCCGCGCCAGGCCAGCAGCAGCACCGCCACCGCCAGGCCGCTCAGGCCAACGAACACGCCGCGCCAGCCCAGGGCGTCGGACAACAGCATGCCGGCCGGCACGCCCAGGATCAGCGAGCTGCAGATACCCATGAAGATCACCCCGATGGCGCGCCCGCGCAGGGCTTCGGGCGCCATGCGCGTGGCCATCAGGGTGCAGGTCAGGCAGGTCAAGGCGCTGGTCGCGGCCATGCCGATGCGGGCTATCAGCAGCGCGGTGTAGCCGGGTGCCCATGCCGCCAGCAGGTTGCACAGGGCGAACAGCGCCAGGGTGGCGCACAGCAGGCCACGCAACGGCAAGCGTGTGGTCAGCAGGGGAGAGAAGGGCGCGGCGAGGGCGAAGCTCAGGGAGAAGACGGTTGTCAGTTGCCCGGCCACGCCGAGCGGAACGTCCAGGCCATCGGCCAGTGCCGGCAGGATGCCGACGGTGATGTTTTCGGCCATGCCGGTGACGAAAGTCGCCAGGGCCAGCAGCCAGATACGCGGGTTCATGCGTTGCCTCCGATAAACAGGCCGGCCAAGGTCCGGACCCATTAGTCCCGACGGTTGACCAGCAGTGGTCAGGTCCATCGGGTTTCGAGGCAGTGCTTCGGTTATCCCGGTTCAAGCAGGAAGGGAGTGTAGTCGGTTGTGCGGTGGGGGTGAAGTCAGCGAACGACGACAATGCCTATCGCCGGCAAGCCGGCTCCCACCTCGACCGCGCAGGCCTCAAGTCTTGCGCATACCCTGTGGGAGCTGGCTTGCCAGCGATGGGGACAGTGCAGCTGGCCAGGCGGGCGGCCTGTCTATTTAAGCTCGGTCTCGATGAACACCACTTCATGGTCGCTGGCATTGATCACATTGTGCTCGACGCCAGCCTTGCGGAAGTAGCTCTGGCCCGCCACCAGCGGGGCGCGTTTCTCGCCCTCGGGCGTTTCCAGCAGCAGGGTGCCGTCGGTCATCGGCACCACCACGTAGTCGTGGCCATGCAGGTGGCGGCCGGTCTCGGCGCCGGGGGCGAAGCGCCATTCGGTGACGATGACTTCGTCGGTGTCCACCTGCACGGTGGGCACGGCTTGGGGGCGTTGAATTGTTTGCGTCATGGGAGCATGCCTGGTCATGGAAAGGTGACTAGCCTGGGACAGTCCCGCGCGAGGTTAAATGCAACTCTGCTGGCAGTCAGTTGCGCTGACGCTCAACTTTTCCCTGCCCAAATGCATCGCGGGCGGTGCGGCGTCCCGACAAGCCCGCTCCCACGAGTCCAGTGCAGACTGCGTGGGTGGGCTTGTCGAGGCGTCGCACCGCCCGCGATAGGAGGACGTCGAGCTGTGCTTAGACGTTGAAGCGGAAGTGCATCACATCGCCGTCCTTGACGATGTAATCCTTGCCTTCCAGGCGCCACTTGCCGGCTTCCTTGGCACCGCCTTCACCCTTGAACTGAATGAAGTCGTCGTAGGCCACCACTTCGGCGCGGATGAAGCCTTTTTCGAAGTCGGTGTGGATCACGCCAGCAGCCTGTGGCGCGGTGGCGCCGACGCGTACGGTCCAGGCACGTACTTCCTGCACGCCGGCAGTGAAGTAGGTTTGCAGGTTGAGCAGCTCGTAACCGGCGCGGATCACGCGGTTCAGGCCAGGCTCTTCCAGGCCCAGGGCCTCGAGGAACATGTCTTTCTCTTCGCCATCATCCAGCTCGGCGATTTCGGCTTCGATCTTGTTGCACACCGGCACCACCACCGCGCCTTCTTCCTCGGCGATGGCATTGACCACGTCCAGGTGCGGGTTGTTGTCGAAGCCGTCTTCGGCCACGTTGGCGATGTACATCACCGGTTTGCTGGTCAGCAGGTGGAAGCCGCGGATGACGGCTTTCTCGTCGGCGCTCATGTTCTTCATCAGGCTGCGCGCAGGCTTGCCTTCGGTGAAGTGGGGGATGAGCTGCTCGAGGATGGCTTTCTGCGCCAGGGCGTCCTTGTCACCGCCCTTGGCGTTGCGCGCGACCTTCTGCAGTTGCTTCTCGCAGCTGTCGAGGTCGGCAAAGATCAGTTCGAGGTCGATGATCTCGATGTCGCGCTTGGGGTCGACGCTGTTGGAAACGTGGATCACGTTCTCGTCTTCGAAGCAGCGCACCACGTGGGCGATGGCGTCGGTCTCGCGGATGTTGGCGAGGAACTTGTTGCCCAGGCCTTCACCTTTCGAGGCACCGGCCACCAGGCCTGCGATGTCGACGAACTCCATGGTGGTCGGCAGGATGCGGTTCGGTTTGACGATCTCGGCCAGCGCATTCAGGCGCGCGTCGGGCATCGGCACGATGCCGCTGTTCGGCTCGATGGTGCAGAAGGGGAAGTTCTCAGCCGCAATACCGGACTTGGTCAGGGCGTTGAACAGGGTGGACTTGCCGACGTTGGGCAGGCCGACGATGCCGCAATTGAAACCCATGGGTATTCCCCTTACTAGAGTTGTCAGGCCTTCTGGCTGTGCAGCTCGCGCATCGCCTTGGCGAAGTCGCCAGCGAGCACGTCCGGCAGCACGCCGAGGGCATAATCGATGCTGGCGTCGAGCTTCTCCTGTTCGGCGCGCGGTGCGCGGCCCAGGACGAAGTTGGAGACCAGCTTGGCGTCGCCCGGGTGGCCAATGCCAAGCCGCAGGCGGTGGAAATCGTTCTGGTTGCCGAGCTGCGCGATGATGTCGCGCAGGCCGTTGTGCCCACCGTGGCCGCCACCGCGCTTGAGCTTGGCGACGCCGGGAGGCAGGTCGAGTTCGTCGTGTGCCACCAGAATGGCCTCCGGCTTGATCCGGAAGAAATTGGCCAAGGCCGCCACGGACTGGCCGCTACGGTTCATGTAGGTGGTGGGGATCAGCAAACGAACGTCGTTGCCCTGATGGCTGAATTTAGCCGTCAGGCCGAAATATTTGCGGTCAGCGGTCAAGGAGACACGCTGGGCGCTGGCTACGCGTTCAACGAAAAGAGCCCCTGCGTTATGCCGGGTCTGTTCGTATTCGGGGCCGGGGTTACCCAGGCCAACGATCAACTGGATGGCGGTCACGTCAGGGGCTCTTCCTTGGAGTTGGTGGGTTACAGGGCGCGGCGCGCACTGTAACCCGGTCAACACCGGCGCGCGAGTGGATTACTCGGCAGCGCCTTCTGCTTCTGGAGCAACGCGTGGAGCGTGAACGTTGGCAACAGCTTTGTCATCACCGTGGGCCAGAGCAACGAACTCTACGCCTTTCGGAGCTTTCAGGTCCGACAGGTGGATGATCGCGCCGACTTCGGCCTTGCTCAGGTCAACTTCGATGAACTCAGGCAGGTCTTTGGCTTC
Source organism: Pseudomonas sp. TWI923 (assembly GCF_039673365.1). Taxonomy (NCBI): domain Bacteria; kingdom Pseudomonadati; phylum Pseudomonadota; class Gammaproteobacteria; order Pseudomonadales; family Pseudomonadaceae; genus Pseudomonas; species Pseudomonas sp. TWI923. The sequence goes on from NZ_JBDJLM010000003.1 coordinate 121,904, forward strand.
GCAGGAAACTTCGATCTCGGAAACAACGTGCGAGATTTCGCCGCCTTTCTTGATCGGGGCTTCTTCGCCGACGAAGTGAACTGGAACCTTGGCGGTCAGCTTCTGGCCAGCAACGACGCGAACGAAGTCGGCGTGCATGATGTAGCCTTTGGCTGGGTGACGCTGCATGGCCTTGACCACGACGTTTTGCTTGGCGCCGTCGACGTTCAGTTCGATAACGTGGCTGAAGGCAGCTTCGTTTTCGAACAGCTTGGTGATTTCCTTGGCCAGGATGGTCAGGGATTGTGCTTCTTTATCGCCACCGTAAACAACGGCAGGGATGTTCAGCGTGTGACGCAGGCGGCGGCTCGCACCTTTCCCCAGGTCAGTACGCGCTTGGGCGTTCAGGATGAAGTCAGTCATTTTGTTTCTCCAAAATAGCCTCCCGCAAGGCGTTTGCGACCAGCGCCAGACGGGGATGGCAAAAAAGCCCCGCCCCAACACAGGTTGGGGCGGGGCGCTTCACATCAACACGTGTCCCGCTTAGCGGAACATCGCGCTGATCGATTCTTCATTGCTGATGCGGCGTACCGCTTCAGCTACTACCGGTGCGATATCCAACTGACGGATACGGTCACAGGCTTGAGCAGCGGCGGACAGCGGGATGGTGTTGGTCACCACCAGTTCGTCCAGTACCGACTTCTCGATGTTCTCGATCGCGCGGCCCGACAGGACAGGGTGCGTGCAGTAGGCGTAAACCTTGGCAGCGCCGTGTTCTTTCAGGGCCTTGGCCGCGTGGCACAGGGTGCCGGCGGTGTCGACCATGTCGTCTACCAGGATGCAAGTGCGCCCTTCGACGTCGCCGATGATGTGCATAACCTCGGAGTGGTTAGCCTTCTCGCGGCGTTTGTCGATGATCCCGAGATCAACACCCAGGGACTTGGCGACGGCACGAGCACGTACCACACCACCGATGTCCGGGGAGACGATCATCAGGTTCTCGAAACGCTGGTCTTCGATGTCGTCGACCAGTACGGGCGAGCCGTAGATGTTGTCGACGGGGATATCGAAGAAACCCTGGATCTGGTCAGCGTGCAGGTCGACGGTGAGTACACGGTCGATACCTACGACAGTGAGCATGTCAGCGACGACTTTGGCGCTGATGGCTACACGTGCCGAACGCGGACGGCGGTCCTGGCGGGCGTATCCGAAGTAAGGAATCACGGCGGTGATTCGGGATGCTGAGGAGCGGCGGAAGGCATCGGCCATCACTACCAGTTCCATCAGGTTATCGTTGGTCGGGGCACAGGTCGGCTGAATAATGAAGACGTCTTTACCGCGGACATTTTCATTGATCTCAGTGCTGATCTCGCCGTCGGAGAATTTACCGACAGAGACGTCACCGAGAGGGATATGCAGCTGACGTACGACACGCCGAGCCAGATCGGGGTTAGCGTTCCCCGTAAAGACCATCATCTTGGACACGCGCAGTACCTGAAGGCTGAGGGTATACCTGGATGAGTATAGGAAAATGGCAGGGGCGGCTGGATTCGAACCAACGCATGGCAGGATCAAAACCTGCTGCCTTACCGCTTGGCGACGCCCCTGTATCTGTTGCTGCGAGCTCTTATGAACTCGACTTCTTGAGCAGACTTTGCAGCTTGCGATGCAACATCGAAACATTGCTTCCTTTCGCCACAAACCCTGTTTGGGTCGCTGAAAGAAGGGCCAGAACTTTATCAGCTTCGGCTTTGCTTGGGAAGGCCCCAAACACACAACTTCCAGTGCCGGTCATTCGAGCTTCCGTATATTTACCCAATGAAATCAGCGCGTTGCGAACTTCAGGGTAACGTTGCTCTACTACCGGTTGGCAGTCATTTCGACTGTTTCCCTCGGGAACGGGGCGCATCTTAAGGGGGAGGGAATCACGTGTCAACTCTGGATGCGAAAAAATTTCCGCTGTGCTGACAGACACTTGCGGCACCAGTACGACGTACCAGGGTTCGCTGGGGTCGACTGGGGTCAACTGCTCGCCGACGCCCTGGGCGAACGCGGCATGGCCACGGACGAACACCGGTACGTCGGCACCCAGGCTCAGGCCCAGGCTGGCCAGGCGATCTTCATCCCAGTCCAGTTGCCACAGGTGGGCCAGCGCCAGCAGGGTGGTCGCGGCGTCAGAGCTGCCGCCGCCAATGCCGCCACCCATGGGCAATACCTTGTGCAGCCAGATATCGGCGCCCAGCGAGGTGCCGGATTGTTGTTGCAACTGGCGCGCCGCGCGAACGATCAGGTTGCTGTCGTGGGGCACGCCTTCGATTTCGGTCTGCAGGCGGATCTGGCCGTCGTCGCGCAGCGCGAAGCTCAAGTCGTCGGCGTGATCGAGGAACTGGAACACGGTTTCCAGCTCGTGGTAGCCGTCCGGGCGGCGGCCGGTGATGTGCAGCCACAGGTTGAGCTTGGCCGGGGCGGGGAGGGTGAGCTTTTCCATCAGCTGTCAGTGCCCCAGCTGGCGCGGCTGCCAGTCCTTGACCACCAGGGTCACGTCGATGTTCTCGCCATGCAGTTTCAGGCGCTCGGGCAGCCAGTAGCCGTTCTGTTCGGTATAGCTCAGGTACTGCACCTGCCAGCCGTCCTGCTTGAGGCTGGCCAGGCGGCTGTCGCCGTCGAGGGTGAGATGGCTCTTGCTGTCCGGAGCGGGCAGGCCGCGCACCCACCACACCAGGTGCGATACCGGCAGGCGCCAGCCAAGCTGTTCTTCCAGCAGGGCTTCGGGGTTTTCGGCCTGGTAGCGGCCCTGGTTGGCCACTTCCAGCACTACGCCACCAGGGCGCCCGGTCAGGCGCGCGGCGCCGCGGCCGAGCGGGCCGGCCAGGCGGATGTCGTAGTAGTCCTGGCGTTGCAGCCAGAACAGCGTGCCGCTGCCGGAGTCACGCGGGGCGCGGATGCCGACCTTGCCGTTGATCTGCCAACCATCGAGGCTGGCCAGCTGCTGTTTGTGCTCACGCCACAGTTGCGGGTTGCCCTGGCCTTGTACGGCCTCTTTGCTGCCGAAACCGGCGCAGCCGGCGAGCAGGGCGATGAGCGAGAAGGTGATGCAATGACGCAGAAACATGTTTACAGGCTCTCGGATCCGGTCAGGCGCAGGAGGGTCTTGCGCAGGATGGGGCTGTCGGGCTGTGCTTCGAAGCCCTTGGCCCAGAACTGTTTGGCCTCGCGGCGCTTGCCGTTGGCCCACAGCACTTCGCCCAGGTGGGCGGCCACTTCATGGTCGGGGAAACGCTCGTAGGCCTGGCGCAGCAGGCGCTCGGCTTCGTCGAGCTTGCCCATGCGGTAATTGACCCAGCCCAGGCTGTCGAGCACCGCCGGGTCGTCCGGGGTGAGCTGGTGGGCCTTGTCGATCAGCGCCTTGGCCTCGCCGTAGCGGGTGGTGCGATCCGCCAGGGTGTAGCCCAGCGCGTTGAGCGCCATGGCGTTCTCCGGCTCGCGGGCGATGATGGCGCGCAGGTCTTTTTCCATCTGCGCCAGGTCGTCGCGCTTCTCGGCGAGCATGGCGCGGGTGTAGAGCAGGTTGAGGTCGTCGGGGTAGCGCTTGATCGCCTGCTGCAGCACCTGGTCGGCCTGGGCCTCCTTGCCGTTGTTGCCCAGGCTCTCGGCCTCGATCAGGTACAGCTGGATGGCGTAGTCGGGCTGCGCTTCACGGGCCTCGGCGAGCAACCGCGAGGCTTCGGCGCTGCGGCCGTTGGCAATGAGGATGTCGGCCTGGCGCAGTTGCGCCGGCAGGTAGTCATTGCCGGCACCCACCAGGGCGTACTCGCGCAGGGCGGCGGCGGGCATGCCGCGCTCTTCGCGCAGGCGGCCGAGGTTGAAGTGGGCGGCGTCGACGTTGGCGTCGCGCTCGACCATTTCCTGCAGATAGCCTTCGGCCTCGTCCCAGTGCTTGGTTTCCAGGCAGACCAACGCCAGCGAATAGCGGATCTCGTCGTCTTCGGGGTATTGCTGCAGCAGGCTTTCGAACTCGGCCTTGGCGTCGTCGATGCGGTCCTGCTCGACCAGGGTGCGCGCGTAGGTAAGGCGCAGGCGCTTGTCTTCCGGGTTGTCGCGGATCGCCCCGCGCAGCAGCGGCAGTGCTTCCGGGCCGCGGTCCAGCGCCTGCAGCAGGCGGGCACGCAGCAGCACCGGAGCGATCTCGCCGTTCTGCGGCGGGTGGCTCTCGAGCAGCTCCAGGGCCTGTTCGGGCTTGTTGTCCTGGTTCAGCAGCAAGGCTTTGCCGAACACCAGCTGGCTGTTGTCGGGGTACTTCACCAGCAGGCGGTCGAAGCTCTGCATCAGGCCGTCGCGGGTGCTCTGGTCGGTCTCGGCGGCCGACAGGGCGAGGAAATCGAAGTGGGTATCGCCCTGGCCCTGCAGCACCTTTTCCATATAGGTCATGGAGTCGTCGTAGCGCCCGGCACGGGCCAGCTGGATGGCGGCGGCGCGCTGGGCGTCGAGGTTCTGCGGGTCGTTACGGGCCCAGATCAGCGCGGTGTCCAGGGCCGGTTCGTCGGCGCCGAGGTATTCGGCGATACGGTAGGCGCGTTCGGAAATGCCAGGGTCCTGGGTTTTCTCGGCCTGGTCGACGTAGTTTTTCAGGGCGATGTCGAAGCGGTTGCGCTGGCCGGCCAGCTCCGCCACCAGCAGGCTGTAGACCGTCTCCTGCTTGAACGATCCGTACACCACGGGCTTTTCCGCGCTCTTGCCGGCATCGGCGGCGGGTGTCTGGCCGCCCGACGTGTTCGGGGCCAGGCTCTGGCAGCCTTGGAGCAGGGCGAGGGTAAGCAGCAATGCGTAGGATTTGTTCATAGAGGGCTTTGGTGGCTAACCGGCGGTCGGAGCATGATGACACAAGCGCAGTGGCAAACCCACCTGCGAAGCGTTCGGATAGCTGCGACCTTCGCCGGGCGCCACAGGTTCCGTAGCGGCGTGGCGCAGCGCCTGTAGTCAGCCTCTGCGTTGTTTATCCGGCCCTGGTGTTTGTAGGTTCTTTGCAGTCTCGTTGTCAGAACAATCCTTCCTTTTGACTGAGAAGCGTCTGACTCCCTCCTTTAGTACCGCTTCGGTATCGTTTCCCCCTCGGCGACTCGGCAGATTTGACCTCAGGTTCAACTGCGCAAGAAGTTGCGCACTTGGTCAGTCAAAAAATGCCCTCTGACGCGCTGCAGCCCTTGTGGCACGGCCTCTTCAGCCAAGTGCGCAACTTTTTGCCAGCACTGCGCAAGAAGTTGCGCAACTTTTGAATGTCGATCGCTGAAAAACCAATCCAAACGAATGACATTGTCATGTAATGCATTGATTTATATAGATAAAAATTCACTGGCGCAGATTTTGTATGGATGCGCATCCCCCGTTCGGCAACTTTCTGCCACCGGGCGACTTTCTCAACGCATGGAGAGCAACACGCATGGCAACTCCCGCCTACATGTCCGTCACTGGCGAAAAACAAGGCCTGATCACCGCTGGCGCGTTCACCGCCGACTCGGTGGGCAACACCTACCAGGAAGGCCACGAAGACCAGGTCATGGTCCAGGGCTTCGAGCACGAAGTGATCATCCCGCGTGACCCGCAGTCCGGCCAGCCGACCGGCCAGCGCGTGCACAAGCCAGTGAAGATCACCAAGGTCTTCGACAAGGCTTCGCCGCTGTTGCTGGCTGCCCTGACCTCGGGCGAGCGCATGACCAAGATCGAGATCAAGTGGTACCGCACCTCGGCCCAGGGCACCCAGGAGCACTACTACACCACCGTCCTGGAAGACGCGATCATCGTCGACATCAAGGACTACATGCACAACTGCCAGGACCCGAGCAACGCTCACTTCACCCACCTGGAAGACGTGCACTTCACCTACCGCAAGATCACCTGGACCCACGAAGTGTCCGGTACTTCCGGTTCCGACGACTGGCGCGCGCCGGTCGCAGGCTAAGCCTGGACCCCACCGTAGCCCGCCGCGCTTGCGCCGCGGGCTGCGGTCGTTTCACCAGCCCATTCTCGCTACAGAGGGACAAGGATGTTTGCCGCCGCGAACCAGACCCACTTCAGCTTGCATATCGATGGCCTGGAGCATGATTTCCAGGTGCTCGCCTTCGACGGCACGGAAGCCATCAGCCAGGCCTACGCCATCGACCTGGAGCTGGTCAGCGAGCACCCCTCGCTGAACCTGGAAAACCTGCTGCACAAGCCTGCGTTCCTGCAGCTCGGCGACGACGGGCGGGGCCTGCACGGCCTGATCTACCGCGCCGCGCAAGGCGAGGCGGGCAAGCGCCTGACCCGCTATCAGGTCACCCTGCGCCCACAGCTGGCGTACCTGGCCCACCGCATCAACCAGCGCATGTTCCAGCACATGAGCGTGCCGAAGATCATTGCCCAGGTGCTCGAAGAGCACGGCATTCTTGGCAACGCCTACCAATTCCAATTGGGCGCGACGTACCCCGAGCGCGAGTACTGCGTGCAGTACGACGAGTCCAACCTGCAATTCATCCAGCGCCTGTGCGAAGAAGAGGGCATTCACTACCACTTCCGCCACAGCGCTGCCGGCCACCAACTGGTGTTCGGTGACGACCAGACCGTGTTCCGCAAGCTGGCCCCGGTGGCCTACCAGCAGGACGCCGGGCTGGTGGCCGACACACCGATGATCAAGCGCTTCGGCCTGCGTGTGGAAACCCGCACCAGCAGCGTCACCCGTCGCGACTATGACTTCAAGAAACCGCTGATCCAGCTCGAAGGCGAGTCGGTCAGCCACGCCGAGCCTGAGCTGGAAGACTACGACTACCCCGGGCGCTTTCTCGACCGCGCCCGTGGCAAGCACCTGGCCACCCGCGCCCTGGAGCGTCACCGCAGCGACTTCCGCCTGGTCGAAGGGCACAGCGACCAGCCCTTGCTCGCCAGCGGGCACTTCCTGACCCTGGCCAGCCACCCCAATGCCGCCTGGAATGACCTCTGGCTGCTGCTTGAAGTGACCCACCAGGGCCGTCAGCCGCAGGTGCTGGAAGAAGCCATCACCAGCGATATCGACGCTAAACATGACGGTTTCCAGCAGGGCTACCGCAACCAGTTCAGCGCCACCCCGTGGGATGCGGCCTATCGCCCGCCCCTGAACCACCCCAAGCCACGCATCCTCGGCACCCAGCGCGCCATCGTGAGCGGCCCCGCCGGCGAAGAGATCTACTGCGACGAGTTCGGCCGCATCAAGGTGCAGTTCTTCTGGGACCGCGAAGGCCAGGCCGACGACAAGTCCAGCGTGTGGATGCGCGTGGCGTCGAGCTGGGCCGGGCAGGGCATCGCCGGCCTGCAATTGCCGCGCATCGGTATGGAGGTATTGGTCAGTTTCCTCGAGGGCGACCCCGACCAGCCGCTGGTGACCGGCTGCCTGTACCACGGCGTGAACATGCCGCACTACAAGCTGCCCGACCTGAAGACCCTGGCCACGATCAAGAGCAAGGAATACAAGGGCAGCCGCGGCAACGAACTGCGCATCGACGACACCACCAGCGAAATCAGCATCGCCCTGCGCAGCGACCACGGCGCCAGTGCGCTGAACCTCGGTTACCTCACCCACCCCAGACCGAGCGGCGGCGCCCCGCGCGGTGAAGGTTTCGAGCTGCGCACCGACCGCCACGGCGCCATCCGCGCTGCCGGCGGCCTGCTGCTCACCACCGAGCCCCGTGCCAACGAAGCCAAGCACCACAAGGACCTGCCCGAAACCGCCGAACGCCTGGCCACCGCCAGCGACCAGCAGGACAGCCTGGCGGAACTGGCCAAGCAGATGCAGGCCCAGGAGCCTGGCGATCAGGACGACGTCGCCAAGCGTTTGCACGAGCAGCACCAGGGCATCCTCGGTAGCGGCCCGGTCAACCAGAGCGCCAACGAATTCCCCGAGTTCGCCCAGCCGCACCTGGTGCTCTCCAGCCCCGCCGGTATCGCTCTGACCACCCCGGGCCCCAACCACATCACCACCGGCGAGCACCTGGCCCTGAGCAGCTCCGGCCACACCAGCCTGACCGCCGGCAAACGCCTGTTGGCCAGCGCCAGCCAAGGCATGCGGCTGTTCGTGCAGAGCCTGGGCTGGAAGCTGGTGTCGGCCTCCGGCGACATCGACATCCGCGCCCTGAAGGACAACATCAACCTGCTGGCCAAGCTCGACGTCACCGCCAACGCCGACCGCATCGTGCTCACCGCCAAGACCGAGCTGGTGCTGCAGGGCGGCGGCAGCGGCACGACTTACAACGCCGGTGGCATCACCCACGTCACCAGCGCCAACTACACCGCCAAGGCCGCGCAGTTCGCCCATATCGGCGCGGCGAGCAAGGCCGGCACCTTCCCTGAGCCGCCCAAGCCGGGCAAGGGCAACCTCGAGCTGTTGTACCAGTACGCCAACAGCAAGGGCGTGAAGACCGGCGACTACGACGTGATCGATGCCTTGGGCAAGTCGATCAAGGGCAAGCTCGACGGCCAGGGTTTCAACATGGCCAGCGGCGCCGCCGCCGGCCCGCTGTGGGTCGACTTCGGCCTGGACCCGGCCGACACCTGGGCCGACGGCAGCCACTTCGGTGCTGGCGTCTGGCCGGCGAAGACCGACTTCAACGACATCGCCCCCGGCCAGCAGGCCGTGGTCGGCGAGGTGCTGAGCGCTGGCAAGGGCGCCGATGGCCTGCTGGGCAAGGGCCTGGCACTGGCCCAGCAAGGCATGGACAAGGGCAAGGGATTGGTACAGAACGCGATGGCACAAGGTAAAGCGATGATGGGCCCCGGTGGCACGGGGATGCTGGAGCAGGGCAAGGCCCTGGCCGGCACTGGCATGCAACTGGCGAAAAGCGGCCAGGCCGCGCTGCAAAAAGTGCAGCAGGTCAAGGCCGCCGTCGGCGGCGACACCGGCGCCATGGCCCAGCTGGCCAGCAATGTGGTGCCCGGCGCGGCGCCGGCGCTCAAGGCCGCCAACGCGGCCCGCCAGCTGCCGAGCCTGCCCACGCTCACCCCACCGCTCAACCCGGCGAAAAGCCTGAGCAGTGAGGTGCTGGCATGACCGACGCCAAGCAGCGCGAACCGCAGGTCGCCGTCGCCCCCCTCAACACCATCGATGCCAAGGACGTTGGCCGAGGCGCCGCCGCCTTCGACGCCTGGCTGCAATCGGTCAGCGGCGGCTACGTCACCCTCGAACGGATCAAGACCGTGGCCGGCGCCTTGCCGGTGGTGGGCAACATCATGGCCCTGGTCGATGCCCTGGGCGACGTGGTGACCCTGGTCAAGAGCAAGAATCGCCAGCTGCTCGACTGGGTGAGCCTGGGCATCAACCTGATCGGCGTGCTGCCGGCGCCGCCGACTATGGCCGCCGCGCGCATGAGCCTGCGCCCGACCCTGTTCCTGGTGCGCCAGGAGCTGCGCAACAGCGCCAAGATGCTGCTGGGCGATTCGCTGATCACCGTGCTGATCGGCCATCTCAACGCCACCATCGCCGGCACCATCGACGACTTCGTCAAGCAGGCCCAGCCGAAGCTCGCGGGCATCCTCGCCGACGCCGGCGCGCTCGGCACCAAGATGACCAGCGAGATCGCCACGGGGCTGGAGAAGGTCACCCTGGGCCAGTTGGACGCCAAAGGCGACATGTCGAAGGCGAGCAAGCAGGCGTCGGCTGCCGCCGACAAGCTGCTCAACGACCCCAAGGCGGCGTTCAGCAACTTCTTCGGCGCGGTGCACAGCGCCTACAAGGCTGCCGGCAAAGGCCTGGCCAACAGCGCGACGAGCAAGCTGCTGCCGGACGAAATCAAGACCAAGGTGCTGGCCAACACCGGCCAACTGCGCGCCCTGGGCCCGGAGATGGCCCGGCAGTTGAACAAACTGGCCGACCCGGGCACGCAGATGAGCATCGGCTGGATGCTCAACGTGCTGGGCGGGGCGGTGAAGGGGTTCCGCAAGCGCAACAAGAACGGCCAGCCGGGGGTGAGCAAGCCTGGCACGACTACCAAGGTGGATCGGGAAAAACCGCACTCGGAACTGGGCAAGTCGGATAGCCAGCATGATGCGATCGCATCAACCAGCCCTATTGAAGAAAGCTGCCCGATTCCCCTACCTACGCCTCCCGCGCATAGCCCGAGCCACATCAGCTTTGCCATCGGTTCGGAATTCATCATCCACACCGATTTCAGCCTGACGGGCGCATTCCCCATCGAGTGGCAACGGATCTACCACTCGCGTCTGGCCGAGTACGACCAAGGTTGCCTAGGCGCGCGCTGGGTCACCGAGTTCACCACTCGGATCGAGGTGGTGGGCAAGGGCCTGCTATTCCATGACTTCGATGGCCGCAGTCATGCCTTCGAGGTGCCTAAGGTCGGCAAGTCGTTGTTCAACGCCATCGAGGACCTGCTGCTGATACGCAGTAGTGACGATGAGCTGGTGATCTGCCGAGGTTTTGACCGCAAGGAGTACTACTTGCGTGTGGGCGATTGCTACTACCTGCGCAAGATCATGCTGCAGAACGATGCGGGTTGCATGCTGCATTACGAGCATCATCATGAGAGTGGTCCGGTGCTGTCGGACATCATCACCTTCCAGAGTGATGTACAGGATGTGCTGCGTCATTTGGGCACGCTGATTGACGAGCAGGGTCACATCACGGGACTGTGGGAGATGCGCGACGGCCAGCCGCTGAGGCAGTTGTGTGCTTATCACTACGATGACCAAGGCGATCTGATTGCCGCCCAGGACGAGAACGGCGCGGCCTGGCACTACCAGTACCAGAATCACCTAGTGACGCGTTATACCGACCGCACTGGCCGCGGCATGAACTTGCAATGGGATGGCAGTGCGTTCGATGCTAAGGCCATCCGCGAATGGGCCGATGACGGCAGCTACGAAATTCGCTTGGAATGGGACGAGAACATCCGCCTCACCTACGTGACCGATGCCCATGGTCAGGAAACTTGGTACTACTACGACATTCTCGGTCACCTGTATCGCGTCCGCTACCCCGACGAGCGTTCGGAATGGATCTTCCGTGACGAGCGCAAGAACGTGGTACGCCATGTGCACACCGATGGCAGCGAAGACCGTTACGATTATGACGAGCAAGGCAGCGTCATTCGCCATATTCGTGCCGACCACAGCCAGGTGCACATTGCCTATGACGACCGTCGTCATCCGATCAAAATGCGCGATGCCGAAGGTGGTTTGTGGCTGCGTGACTATGACAAGCAGGGCAACATGGTCGAGACCGTCGACCCACTGGGCAACAAGACCGAATTCGTCTATTCGCGTTCTGGCCTGGTCAAAGCGATCAAGGACGCCAACGGCAATGAAAAGAAGCTGGTGTATAACGCGGCGGATCAGTTGGTCGAGTACACCGACTGCTCTGGCAAGACCAGCCAGTGGGCATACGACGATTTCGGCCAGTTGGTGTTGTTCGCCGATGCCGCTGGCAACAAGACGGTCTACGAATATAAGGCCGGCCAACTGGTCAAAGTCATTCACCCAGACAATACTGAGGAACGCTTCGAGCGCGATGCCGAAGGGCGCCTGCTGGCGCACTCCGATGCGCTGGACCGTTGCACCACGTGGACCTACAACGCCGCGGGCCTGCTCGCAGAGCGGGTGGATGCCAACGAGCACACCCTGCGTTATCGCTGGGACAAGCTGGGCCGCCTGATTGGCCTGGAGAACCAAAACGAGAGCAAGGCCGATTTCCTCTACGACCCGGTCGGGCGCTTGCTGCAAGAGCAAGGTTTTGACGGCCTGGTGACGCGTTATCAGTACGACCCTGATACGGGACGCCTGGCCAGCACTCAGGTTGGCCAACGGCGGATCGACATCACCTTTGACCCGGTGGGGCGTCTGACCTCGCGCACTGCCAGCCAGGACGACCAGCGTCAAGAAGAGACCTTCGCCTATGACGGCAACGGCAAGCTGATCCAGGCAATCAACGCCGTCAGCAAGCTGCAATGGTTCCACGACGAAGCCGGCAACCTGACCCGCGAACACCAGCACTACCTGGGCACCGAGGTGCCTATGGTTGCGGTTTGGCAGCACGAATACGATGCGCTGAATCTGCGTACGGCGACGATTCGCCCCGACGGGCACAAGGTCAGTGTGCTCACCTACGGCAGCGGTCACGTGCTCGGCATGACCCTCGACCAGCACGAACTGTTGGCCTACGAGCGTGACGACCTGCACCGCGAAGTGGTGCGGCATCAGGGCAACCAGCTGATGCAAACCCAGGCGTGGGACCCGGCCGGGCGTCTTCAGGAGCAACTGCTGGGCAGCCACGATGGCAAATCCACCTTGCTCAAACGCCAGTATCAATACGATGCGGTTGGCCAGCTGACTGATATTCACGACACCCGCCGTGGCCACCTGGCCTATCAGTACGATCCCGTTGGTCGCCTGTTGCAAGCCACCAACCGTCTTGGTGTCGAGACCTTTGCCTTCGACCCGGCCGGCAACCTGCTGGACGACAAGACCCAGGAACTCAATCGTCCGCTGGAAAGCGACCCTCGTCGTAACAAGCTGATGGACAACCTGCTGCGTAAATACGCCGGGACCCATTACCAGTACGACGAACGCGGCAACCTGGTCCATCGGCTGCACAACGGTGAACACGCCCGACTCGGTTGGGACCTGTTCGACCGCCTGAGCCGCTTCGATGACAGCAAGCTCAGCGTGGTGTACAGCTACGACGCTCTGGGCCGCCGTCTGCACAAACACTCCACTGCGCATCATCAGGACGATCCGCGTGCCGGCAGTGGCTGGAACCAGATGCAGCGCGCCAAGCGCCAGCGCGAACTGGGCTGTGGCTACACCCTGTACGGCTGGGACGGCGACAACCTGGCCTGGGAAAGCTCGCCGCCGCAGGACGAAGGCGAGACCGGGCGCACGGTGCACTACCTGTATGAGCCGGGCAGCTTTGTGCCGGTTGCTCAGGCGTTGCGCAAGCAGCCGATCCGTTTGCTGCGTCAGCCCAACTGGAGCGATCGCGAGTACGACTTCGATCAGGATCCGCTGTGGCAGCAAGAGATCAAGCCACAGCCAATTGATGCGATTGCTTGGTACCAGTGCGACCACCTCGGCACGCCGATGGAGCTGACAGACCACCATGGTGAGGTAGCATGGACGGCGCAGTACAAGGCGTGGGGTGAGGTCAAGGAATCCCGATCGGATTGGGCTAAGCAGGTCGGTCTGAGCAATCCGATCCGTTTCCAGGGGCAGTACCACGACCACGAGACCGGGCTGCACTACAACCGCTATCGGTACTATGATCCGAGGGTGGGGCGGTTCATCAGCCAGGACCCGATAAGTTACGCGGGAGGCATGAATCTTTTCGCTTATGCGCCAAACCCCATTGAGTGGTTTGATGTATTTGGTCTAGCACCTAAAAAGCAATGCCCTATTTGCCAGGATGGGTCACATGGACGCTCTAACAAGCAAGAGCGAATTAGAGATCTGGCAGAAGATGATAGGCAGCCTGCATGGGTTCGAGGGTGGGTGAAGAATGATATGCGCCATATCAAGAACGGAAATAGAAAGGCGCTCAGGTTGCCTGGGAATTCGCGTAACTCAAAAGGCAAGGGTAAAGAGCTGGCGCACGGCTATGGTACTGAGGCAAAAGATGGATTCTGTTATCGTCACTCTAAGCTGCAAGATGCGGACCTTCACAAAAGACAACATCAGATTGGAGGGTACTGATAATGCATGAAAAGAAAATAAATAACATATCGGCTATGAAGGCGGAGGATAGGTTCGATTATTTTGTCAGGAAGGTTTCTGACTTTGAGGTGGTCTGGGGGCTACGTGACCAAGGGTGGGCTACATCTGGGTTGGATGGAAGAGAGGTTGTTCCATTTTGGCCTGAGGAGGATTTTGCAAGACTCTGTGCAGTCGACGAGTGGAGCGGTTTCTCGCCATGCCAGATTTCCGTCGGTGATTTTTTGGAAAAATGGCTTCCCGGCATGCAGGGGGATAATAGACTTTGTCAAATATTTCCTGTGCGGGATGACGTTGGGTTTGTTATTAACCCGGCGGAGCTTGAATCGGCTTTAAGGGCTGAGTTGGAACAGTATGAATAGATTTATGTAATTAAAATTTGGTGGTCTCGTGGTTGACGATCGATGTTTTCCATGCGTCAGGTTGTGTCTCTTGCTTTACGTATGCTGACAAACCAAAGGCACTTCGAGAAGCGGCGAAAAACATATGAAAAGTATCCATGAGCCCTGACAAGACTCACGTCGGGGCGCAATTCGCAGATCTATCAAGTGTCCGAAAATGGCCGCATGGATCATGAGCTACGAATACAACCTTGTCTTTGATGGCCCGGCTGCCTTGCAGCGAGTCATCGAAAAGCTTCGGACGAGTCAGGCGTATGTCGGTGAGGGGGATGGAGCTATCTGGCTCAAGGATCAAAAACAGTCAACGTTGGCTGTTTATGATGTTCGACTTACCAAGCTGGATTCACTTTCAGCTTGGTTAGAGGTCAATTTCAGATCTCTGAATTTGCATGAGCTCTTTGATGATTCTTTAGCAGGGGCCAATCTGAGGTGCTTTGAAGACGGCGACTTTGATGATGAAGTGACGTTGAGAGAAGCTTTCAGGATAAAAAACTGACCTGGCGAGGATTAGGTTTTTGGTCCTGAAACGAAGTGGTGCGGGCCAACAGTGAATCGGTCGGGATGTTGAGTCCAGGCCTCACAGGCAACTTTGAATGGCGTGCGCCGGCGCAAAGCCTTCAGATGCCTGGCGAAGTTGTAGGCCGTCACGAAAGCCAGTACCTGCGCCTCTAGGACCTTGATATTGGGTGGTGGAACGCCTGAACGGTCGCCTACTTTATCGTCCGGCTCATGCGTTCGACTTGGCCATTTGTCTACGGATGGTAGGGTTTGGTTAGCCGATGTTTGATACCGTGGTGGTTATACCTTGTACGGCTGGAATGGCGATAGCCTGGCTTGGGAAGGCTTGCAACCACAGGATGAAGGTGAGGCCGGGCGGGCATGCGGAGGCCAGCCTTATCAAAAGGTACGCAGAGCAAAATAATATGACGGTTCAGGAAATTTTGGCCGGCATGCCAGTATGCGTGAACTGCGAGAAAATAATTATGGGGCATGGCGCCAAGCCCGTGTCGCCATTTAAGCGAAAGAGAATTTGAGAGCATGAGTGATGATGAGCGGGTTGGGCTTTATGTTTCGCTGAAATCACTTGATCGCCTTACGGTGCTGTTGGAAGGTAAAGGCATCGAAATTCCGCCCGTATTTTCTGGTTTGCTCGATCAGGCTTGGAGGTGGCTTGCGGAAGGCAAAAAAGTCACTCTAAAAGGTGTAGAGAAGACAATGCGGAGTACGGTTGTTGATGAACAGGTGGCTAGAGTCGATAGCATTTTGCTCAATATGTATTTGTACGCTCTGTCAGATCTTGCTCAGTATTTCAAAGAGGGTGAGTTTGAGAGCTTGGAGTGTGTGGAGGCAGCTGTTATTGATTTCTATGACTTCTATGTGGCTCAGATGCATTTGGATAACATTGGTGGTGCAGGGGCGGTAGTGTTCAGCTCCGCTCAAGAAACGGCGGTGAAGGAGGATCCGATCTTCGCCAGTGAATTATCAATGTTAAGCGATGATCGTGCATTTGCCAAAAATCAGGTCGATTGGTCAGGTATTGAGTCGACTCGTTGACGCATTACCTTTCACAGGATAAACAAGCCATAGGTGGCATTCAAAATAATTAACTCCCTACGTCTTGGCGCGATCATTGAGTGCAAGTCCAAGGCCCTGGCCGGCACCGGCATGCAACTGGCGAAAACCGACCAGGCCGCGCTGCAAAAGGTGCAGCAGGTCAAGGCCGCCGTTGAGCAAGAGCGACTACTAGGAGCCGGTGATGGAATTTTGGATGTCGAGCGAAAAGCACATTCTAGTAGGTGATTCAGAGAGAGTTGCGCGTAATACAGTTGAGCCTGTTATCTCTGAGTTGCTCGAAGGTGTCGAGCTCTCATGTGGTGCAAAAAATGGAGTGTCATAACTATAGCTATGCCCGACGAGCGGGTTGGCGATTATCCGGAAGTCAAGCGTTACCACAAGAAGAGGCAAGTTATTGAGCTTCGTGTGCAACTGCCTTTCTATAAATTTATAAAGGCGGGTAGTTCACAGCAGATTGATTTGATGCTCGACGCATTAACGCGCTCGGTCGACCTGATGAAGGAGATAAAGAGTTTGAAGTTGACCATTGAGGAGTACTCCATGCTGAAGGAAATCGTTGAGAAGGCCCGGTTGGTGTTCAAGGTATAGGCAGAGTTATATGAGTCGCCGAGGGGAAGCCTGGTTACTTGCTTCCAGAAGCGGCACTTACTGGCAGGCAAGCTGAGAAGATCGGCCCGAACAACCCAACCCGCTTTCAGCGGCAGTACCACGAGCATGAGATGGTCCTGCATTACAACCACCCCACCATGTTAGGCTTTGCCACCGGCATCGACGCCACTTACTGACACGGAGTTCTCCCCATGAAAGACATCATCCGCCTCGGCGATTCCACCACCCACGGTGGCAAGGTGCTCGGCTCCTTCGGCAACACCAACGTCAACGGCAAGCCCATCGCCGGTGTCGGGCACATGGTCAGTTGCCCGCTGTGCAAGGGCGTGTTCCCCATCGTCGAAGGCAGCGCCACCTACAACGTTGACGGCACCCCGGTCGCCCTCGATGGGCACAAGACCGCCTGCGGCGCGGCGCTGATCGCCAGCGGCCCGAAAAGCGGTGTCGCCAGCTGAGACCAACAGGTTCCCACAGGACCGCACGCTGTTTCCTACGGGCTATTGACCCAGGTCATCCCACTTCCCTGATTCTTGACTAGTCTTAACGATTGGCGGCCTCTATCCACCGCCACCGTGAAGTCCCTGAGGCGCCGGCCATGTCCCGCGCGCCCGAGAACCTGATCAGGAGTGCACGATGGACCTCAACCGTCGGCAATTCTTCAAGGTCGCCGCCGTCGGCCTTGGAGGCTCGAGCCTTGCGGCGTTGGGCATGGCCCCAACCCCCGCATTCGCCGAGCAGATACGCCACTTCAAGCTGGCGCACACCAAAGAAACTCGCAACACCTGCCCTTACTGCTCGGTCGGCTGCGGCCTGATCATGTACAGCCAGGGCGATGCGGGCAAAAACGTCAAACAGAGCATCATCCACATCGAGGGCGACGCGGACCACCCGGTCAACCGCGGCACCCTGTGCCCCAAAGGCGCGGGCCTGCTGGACTTTATCCACAGCCCGAGCCGCCTCAAGTACCCCGAGATCCGCAAGCCGGGCAGCAAGGAATGGACCCGCATCGAGTGGGACGAGGCCCTCGACCGCATCGCCGACCTGATGAAAAAGGACCGCGATGCCAACTTCATCGAGAAGAACGCCCAGGGCCAGACGGTCAACCGTTGGCTCACCACGGGCTTCCTTGCTGCGTCCGCCGCTTCCAGCGAAGCGGGCTACCTGACGCACAAGGTGATCCGTTCGACCGGCATGCTGGGGTTCGATAACCAGGCGCGTGTCTGACACGGCCCGACGGTGGCAAGTCTTGCCCCGACGTACGGCCGTGGCGCGATGACCAATCACTGGTCTGACATCGCCAACGCAAACCTGGTCCTGGTGATGGGCGGCAACGCCGCTGAAGCGCACCCGTGCGGCTTCAAGTGGGTGACCGAAGCCAAGGCGCACAACAAGGCGCGGCTGATCGTGGTCGACCCGCGGTTCACCCGTACCGCTTCGGTAGCCGATTACTACGCACCGATTCGGACCGGCAGCGACATCGCTTTCATGGGCGGGCTGATCAATTACCTGCTGAGCAACGACAAGATCCAGCACGAGTACGTGCGCAACTACACCGACGTGTCGTTCATCGTCAAAGAAAGCTATGGCTTCGAGGACGGGCTGTTCAGCGGCTACGACGCGGCCAAGCGCGTGTACGCCGACAAGTCCGGCTGGGGCTACGAGCTGGGCGAGGATGGCTTTGCCAAGGTCGACCCGACCCTGCAGCACCCGCGTTGCGTCTACCAGCTGATGAAGCAGCATTACAGCCGCTACACGCCGGAGCTGGCGAGCATGACCTGCGGCATGCCTCAGGACCAGATGATGAAAGTCTGGGAAGAGATCGCCACCTGCTCGGTGCCGGGCAAGACCATGACGATCCTCTACGCCCTGGGCTGGACCCAGCACTCCATCGGCGCGCAGATCATCCGCAGTGCGGCCATGGTGCAGTTGCTGCTGGGTAACGTCGGCATGCCGGGCGGCGGGGTCAACGCCCTGCGCGGGCACTCCAACATCCAGGGCCTGACCGACCTGGGCCTGCTGTCGAACTCGCTGCCGGGTTACCTCACCCTGGCCGGCGACGCCGAGCAGGACTACGCCAGCTACATCGACAAGCGCGCCTCCAAACCGCTGCGCCCCGGGCAGCTGTCGTACTGGCAGAACTACGGCAAGTTCCACGTCAGCCTGATGAAGGCCTGGTATGGCGCCAATGCCACCGCCGCAAACAACTGGGGCTACGACTGGCTGCCCAAGCTCGACGTACCGGCCTACGACGTGCTGCGCATGTTCGAGATGATGGGCCAGGGCAAGGTCAACGGCTACATGTGCCAGGGCTTCAACCCGATTGCCGCGCTGCCGGACAAGAACCGCGTCACCGCCGCGCTGGCCAAGCTCAAGTGGTTGGTGATCATGGACCCGCTGGCCACCGAAACCTCCGAGTTCTGGCGCAACGCCGGCCCGTTCAACGACGTCGACACGGCCAACATCCAGACCGAGGTGATCCGCCTGCCCACCACCTGCTTCGCCGAGGAAGACGGCTCGCTGGTCAACAGCAGCCGCTGGCTGCAGTGGCACTGGAAGGGCGCCGACGGCCCGGGCGAAACCCGCACCGACGTGCACATCATGAGCGAACTGTTCCTGCGCCTGCGCAAGCGTTACCAGGCCGAGGGCGGCGCTTACCCCGACGCCATGCTCAACATCAGCTGGCCCTACAAGGTCCCTGAGGAGCCGTCCCCCGAGGAGCTGGCCAAGGAGATGAACGGCTGGGCGGTCAGCGACCTCACCGACGCCAGCGGCGCCACGCTCAAGGCCGGGCAACAGCTCGCCGGCTTCGCCCAGATGAAGGACGACGGCAGCACGGCGTCCGGTTGCTGGATCTTCGCCGGCAGCTGGACCGAGCAGGGCAACCAGATGGCCCGCCGCGACAACAGCGACCCGTACGGCATGCACCAGGTGCAGAACTGGGCCTGGGCCTGGCCGGCCAACCGCCGCATCCTTTACAACCGCGCCTCCAGCGACCCGCAAGGCAAGCCGTGGGACCCGGAGAAAAAACGCCTGGTGTGGTGGAACGGCAAGGCCTGGACCGGCACCGACGTGCCGGACTTCAAGGTCGATTCCCCACCGGAAGCGGGGATGAACCCGTTCATCATGAACCCCGAGGGCGTGGCCCGGTTCTTCGCCATCGACAAGATGGCCGAGGGGCCGTTCCCCGAGCACTACGAGCCGTTCGAGACGCCGATCGGGATCAACCCGCTGCACCCGCAGAACAAGAAGGCCACCAGCAACCCGGCCGGGCGCATCTTCGATTCGGTGTGGGACACCCTCGGCACCCACGACGAGTTCCCTTATGCGGCGACCACCTACCGGCTGACCGAGCACTTCCACTTCTGGAGCAAGCATTGCCGGCTCAACGCCATCGCCCAGCCCGAGCAGTTCGTCGAAATCGGCGAGGTGCTGGCCAACGAGAAAGGCATCAAGGCCGGCGACCGGGTGCGGGTGTCGAGCAAGCGCGGGCATATCGACGCGGTGGCGGTGGTGACCAAGCGGATCCGCCCGCTGCAGGTCAACAACCAGACCGTGCACCAGATCGGCATCCCGCTGCACTGGGGCTTCACCGGCAGCACGCGGCACGGCTACCTGACCAACACCCTGGTGCCGTTCCTCGGTGATGGCAACACCCAGACGCCGGAGTCCAAGTCGTTCCTCGTCAAAGTGGAGAAACTCTGATGGCCAGCCAAGACATCATTGCCCGCTCCGCCACCACCACCGTGCCGCCCTCGGTACGCCAGCAGCAGGAAGTCGCCAAGCTGATCGACACCACCAAGTGCATCGGCTGCAAGGCCTGCCAGGTGGCGTGCTCGGAGTGGAACGAACTGCGTGACGAGGTGGGCCACAACCACGGCACCTACGACAACCCCCAGGACCTGTCTGCCGAAACCTGGACCCTGATGCGCTTCACCGAGCACGAGCGCGACGACGGCAACCTGGAGTGGCTGATCCGCAAGGACGGCTGCATGCACTGCGCCGACCCCGGTTGCCTGAAGGCCTGCCCGAGCCCGGGGGCGATCATCAAGCATGCCAACGGCATCGTCGACTTCAACCAGGACCACTGCATCGGCTGCGGCTACTGCATCACCGGCTGCCCGTTCAACATCCCGCGCATCTCGCAGAAGGACCACAAGGCGTACAAGTGCACCCTGTGTTCCGACCGCGTCAGCGTGGGCCTGGAGCCGGCCTGCGTGAAGACCTGCCCCACCGGGGCGATCGTCTTCGGCAGCAAGGAAGAGATGAAGGTGCATGCCGACGAGCGCATCGTCGATCTGAAATCGCGTGGCTTTGAGAACGCCGGGCTGTACGACCCGGATGGCGTCGGCGGCACCCACGTGATGTATGTGCTGCACCATGCCGACACGCCACGGATCTACGCCGGCCTGCCGGACCAGCCGGTGATCAGCCCGCTGGTGGGGCTGTGGAAGGGCTTCACCAAGCCGCTGGCGTTGCTGGCCATGGGCGCGGCGGTATTGGCCGGGTTCTTCCACTACGTGCGCGTCGGGCCGCAGCGGGTCGAGGAGGACGAACACCCGGCGCCTGTGGATAACACGGTCCATCAGGTGGATCCGGCGGTGCATGTCTATGATCCGAGCCGCCCCGGCGGGCAGGGGGAGCAGCGGCCATGAACGACGACAAACCGATCCTGCGCTACAACGCCAACGAACGCAGCAACCACTGGGTGGTGGCGATCCTGTTCGTGCTGGCCGGCCTGTCGGGGCTGGCGCTGTTCCACCCGGCGCTGTTCTGGCTCAGCCACCTGTTCGGCGGCGGGCCGTGGACGCGCATCCTGCACCCGTTCATCGGCGTGGCGATGTTCGTGTTCTTCCTCGGGCTGGTGCTGCGTTTCTGGCGGGCCAACTTCATCACCGCCAACGACCGCCTGTGGCTGCGCCGCGTCGACCGGGTGATGCTGAACAAGGAAGAGGGCGTGCCGCCGGTGGGCAAGTACAACGCCGGGCAGAAGCTGCTGTTCTGGACCCTGCTGGCGTGCATGCTGGTGCTGTTGATCAGCGGCGTGGTGATCTGGCGGGCGTATTTCAGCCACTGGTTCGGCATCGACGTCATACGCCTGTCGGCCCTGTTGCATGCCCTGGCGGCGTTCGTGCTGATCCTCAGCATCATCGTGCATATATATGCCGGGATCTGGATCAAGGGCTCGATCGGCGCCATGCTGCATGGCTGGGTCAGCCGCGCCTGGGCACGCAAGCACCATGAACTCTGGTACCGCGATGTGACCGGCGACAAGACGCCGAGCAATCACGGCCGTAAGGAAGGATGACCGTTTGAGCACGATTCTCGAACCCGGGCAGATCGAAGCGTCGGCAGTGATGCCGCCGTTTCTGCACCTGCCCCCCGCCAACCTGTTCGAACTGCGGGCCGCGCGGTTGCAGTACCTGGCCGAGGGCAACGCCCTGGGTGAGTACCTGCAATGGGTTGCGCAGCTTTGTCGGATCCAGCAGCTGCTTGTGGATAACCCGCCCGGCGCCTTGCCGGTGGCGGCAGAGCGTCAGCGCCTGTGCATAAGCCATGGATTGCCGCCGCTGGCGGCGGACAGCCTGGTGCGCGAAGGGCAGTGGTTGCCGTGGTTGCAGGCGCTGCTCGAGCACTTCAAGGTCGACGCCGAGGGCCCCTTGGCCGATGCGCTGCAAACCCTGCGCGACGCGGACGACAGCCAGCGCAAAGGCTGGGGCATCGCCTTGCTGGGTGGCCAGTACGATGGGCTGCCGGCGGCGCTGGTGCCCTTCATCGGCGCCGCGTTGCAGGCGGCCTGGTCGAGCTGGTTGCTGGCGCTGCCCGAACCCGAGCTCAAGCCCGCTGGCAGCCTGGCGCAATGCCCGGCTTGCGGTTCGCCAGCCATGGCCGGGGTGGTGCGTAACCGCGGCAAGCACAACGGCCTGCGCTACCTGGCCTGCTCGCTGTGTGCCTGCGAATGGCATGTGGTGCGGGTCAAATGCGTGTATTGCGAGTCGAGCAAGGACTTGCGCTACAGCCACTTCGAAGATGACCGCTACGCCGCAGGCAAGGCGCCGCTGCGCGCCGAGTGCTGCCCGGGGTGCGAGAGCTACCTCAAGCAGTGTTACCTGGAGAACGACGCCGCCGCCGAAGCGCTGGCCGACGACCTGGCGAGCCTGGCGCTGGATATTCGCCTGGACGAGGAAGGGTTCCATCGGCTAGCGCCGAACCTGCTGTTGGCGCCGGGTGGGGAGTGAGTGTCTACACTGCAGTACCGAGCCGCCCTTTTCGCGGGTAAACCCGCTCCCACAGGAGTTGCGCTGGCATCATGGCCGGTGCCGTACCTGTGGGAGCGGGTTTACCCGCGAATGGGCCAGAAAGGACAACGGATCAGTTCAAGGTAGTACCTGAATGTCTTCAACCCTCGCCAGCTCCACCCCACGCCTGCCCTCCATCGACACCCTGCTGCGCCACCCAGCCTGCGCCCCGCTGATCGACCGCCACGGCCGCGACACCACGCTGGCCACCCTGCGCCAACTGCTCGACGACCTGCGCGAGCCAGCTCGTCTCGGCCAACTGAATGCCACCGAACTGACCGCCGAAGTCCTCCTGGGCCGCGCCGGCGAACGCCTGGCCATCCAGCAACGCAGCCAGGTCCGCCGGGTGTTCAACCTCACCGGCACGGTTCTGCACACCAACCTGGGCCGGGCATTGCTGCCCGAAGAAGCCATCGAGGCGATGCAGACTGCCGCCCGTTACCCGCTCAACCTGGAATTCGACCTGGCCACCGGCAAGCGCGGCGACCGCGACGACCTGATCGAAGGCCTGATCCGCGAGCTGACCGGCGCTGAAGCCGTCACCGTGGTCAACAACAACGCCGCCGCCGTGCTGTTGGCGCTCAACAGCCTGGGCGCGCGCAAGGAAGGCATCATTTCCCGCGGCGAGCTGATCGAGATCGGCGGCGCCTTCCGCATCCCCGACATCATGGCCCGCGCCGGTGTGAAGCTGCACGAGATCGGCACCACCAACCGCACCCATGCCCGCGACTACGAAGGCGCGATCAACCCGCGCACCGGGCTGCTGATGCGCGTGCACTGCAGCAACTACAGCATTCAGGGTTTCACCACCCAGGTGCCTACCGCCGAGCTGGCACGCATTGCCCACCAACACCAGTTGCCGTTGCTCGAAGACCTGGGCAGCGGCAGCCTGCTCGACCTCACCCGCTGGGGCCTGCCGGCCGAACCGACGGTGCGCCAGGCCCTGGCCGACGGCGCCGATATCGTCACCTTCAGCGGCGACAAGCTGCTCGGTGGCCCACAGGCCGGGATCATCGTCGGGCGCAAGGACCTGATCGCGAAGATCAAGAAAAACCCGCTCAAGCGCGCCCTGCGTGTGGACAAGATCACCCTCGCCGCGCTGGAAGCGGTGCTGGCGCTGTACCGCAACCCCGACCGCCTGGCCGAACGCCTGCCCAGCTTGCGCCTGCTGACCCGCAGCCAGGCTGAAATCCAGGCCCAGGCATTGCGCCTGGCCCCTGACCTCCGGGCCAACCTGGGTGAACAATGGGCCGTTACCGTGGAGCCGGCACTGGGCATGATCGGCAGCGGCAGCCAGCCCGTGGCGCGCCTGCCCAGTGCCGCCCTGTGCCTGCGCCCGCAGGTGTCGAAGAAGCTGCGGGGCCGCAGCCTGCACGTGCTGGAGCGGGCCCTGCGCGATTTGCCGGTGCCGGTGCTCGGCCGCATCGACGACGATGCCCTGTGGCTCGACCTGCGCCAGCTCGACGACGAGGCCCAGTGGCTGGCGCAACTGCCGGCGCTGCAACTGGGGCCGGTACAGTGATCGTCGGCACCGCCGGGCATATCGACCATGGCAAGACCGCGCTGCTGCAAGCCCTGACCGGCCAGGCCGGCGACACCCGCCAGGAGGAGCGAGCGCGGGGCATGACCATCGACCTCGGCTACCGCTACGCGGCGCTGGCCGAGGGTGCGCCGCTGACCGGCTTCATCGATGTGCCCGGGCATGAGCGCTTTATCCACAACATGCTGGCCGGCGCCCACGGCATCGACCTGGTGCTGCTGGTGGTGGCCGCCGACGACGGCGTCATGCCGCAGACCCGCGAGCACCTGGCGATCATCGAGTTGCTGGGCATTCCCCAGGCGTTGGTGGCGATCAGCAAGTGCGACCGGGTCGAGCCTGCGCGGCTGCTCGAGGTGCAGGCGCAGGTTGCCGAACTGCTGGCGCCCGGGCCCTACGCGGGGGCGTTGCAGTTCCCGGTTTCGAGCTTGAGCGGCGAAGGGGTCGAGGCGTTGCGCGAGGCATTGCTCGTCGCTGAACGACAGGTTCATCGGCGCAGTGCGCGCGGGGGCTTTCGGCTGGCCGTGGACCGCGTCTTTGCCGTGTCCGGCGCGGGCATCGTGGTCACGGGCACGGCGTTGGCCGGGCAGGTCAGCGCCGGTGACACACTGCTGCTTGGCAAGGCCGGCAAACCGGTGCGGGTGCGCGGATTGCACGCACAGAACCAGGCTGCGCTGATAGCCGAAGCCGGGCAGCGGGTAGCGCTGAACATCACTGGCGAACGCCTGGCGATCGAGCAGGTGCATCGTGGCGATTGGTTGCTGCCCGATTGGCTGCATGCGCCCAGTGTGCGGGTCGATATCGAACTGACCTTGCTGGCCTCGGAAACCCGCACCTTCGAACATTTCAGTGCGGTGCACGTGCACCTCGGCACCCAGGACGTGACGGCCCGGGTGGCGCTGCTGGAAGGTGAAAAGCTGGGCGCCGGCGAGCGCATGTTCGCCCAGTTGCTGCTCAATGCACCCTTGCAGGCGGTGCACGGCGATCGCCTGGTGCTGCGCGACCAGCGCGCCCAACGCACGCTGGGTGGCGGCCGGGTGCTCGACCCATTCGCCCCGAGCCGGCAACGCCGCAGTGAGGTGCGTTTGCGCCAGTTGCAGGTGCTGCGTGATGCCATCGAGCTGGAGCAGGCCTTGCCTGCGCTGCTCGAAACCGCCCCCGCAGGGCTCGACCCGCAGCGGCTGGAGCGCCAGTTCAACCGCCGGCGTGAAACCTGGCAGCTGCCAGACCACGTGGTGGTGATCGCCACGCGCCAGGGCCAGCTGTTGTTTGCCCGTGAGCAATGGCAGGCACTCAAGCAACAGCTGCTGGCGCGCCTGGCGCAGTTCCACGAGCAGGAGCCCGACCAGCTCGGCCCCGACCGTGACCGGCTCCGCCGCTTCTGCGCCTTGCCGCTGGAGCGCCCTGCGTTCGTCAGTTTGCTGGATGAGCTGCTCGGTGACGGCGCGATCGGCAGCAGTGGGCCCTGGCTGCACTTGCCGGATCACAAGGTTCAATTGAGCGAGGCCGATGCGGCCTTGTGGGCGCGTTTGCAACCGCGCCTGCTGGCGGGCGACTACGATCCACCCTGGGTCAGGACCCTGGCCGGGGAACTGCAACGCGAAGAGGCCGAAGTGCGGCTGTTGCTGCGCAAGTTGGCAAGGCTGGGCGTGGTGCACCAGGTGGTGCGTGACCTGTTCTACCCGCAGGACACGCTAAGGCGCATGGCAGAGCTGCTGTTGCAGCTGGCGGCGGGATCGCCGATAGTACAGGTCGCCGCGTTTCGCGACAGCTTGGGCATCGGTCGCAAGCGCAGTGTGCAGATACTCGAATACTTCGATCGCATCGGCCTGACCCGCAGGGTCGGCGACCAGCGTCACATTCGTACCGACAGTGCCCTGGCCCAGCAGCAGGCCGAGCACTGAACGATCCAAGGAAGGCAATCGCGCCCGGTGGCGCGGCCGGGCTTCAAACCCGGTTGGGGACGGCATCCGTTCCCGGGCAGGTTCGACTCCCGCTGCCTTCCGCCATTCATTCTGTTGGGGCTGCTTTGCAGCCCTTTCGCGACACAAGGCCGCTCCTACAGGGAAACGCAATTCCCCTGTAGGAGCGGCCTTGTGTCGCGAAAGGGGCGCAAAGCGCCCCCAGCATTCAGTTGGCGCGCTCCCCGCACAGGTCCAGCGCAAACCAGTGCTCAGCCGCATCGGCATCCAGCCCCGCCCCCAGCAGCGCAAACAACTTGCCCAGGGCCGCCTCACGGGTCATGCCACCGCCACTCACCAGCCCGGTATCGCGCAGGCGGCTACCGGCGGCGTAGGTATCGAACACCACCGAACCTTCCGGGCACTGGCTGATGGCGACGATCATCACGCCGCCCTGGCGGGCGTCATGCAGCACGTCGAGCAGCGCCTGGTCGTCGGACGGCCCGGTGCCGCTGCCATAGCACTCCAGCACCAGCCCCTGCACGCCACTGTCGAACAGGCCGCGCAAGTGCTCGGCGGCAAGGCCCGGGAACACCGGCATCACCGCCAGCTTGACCGGCTGGCGCTTCTGGCGGTAGTCCAGGCGAGTCGGTAGTTCCGGAGCGCGCGGGCCCTCACGGTGGCGGGGCAGGGCAGTGAAGGCGTCGAACGCCTCGCTGCGCAGCTTCGACGCACGGCAGCCGTGCAGCAGCTGGCCGTGGAAATACAGCTGCACGCCGTCTTCCAGGCCGCTTTCGAACAGGCGCAGGGCGCCGATCAGGTTGGCCCAGGCATCGCTGTCCGGCGCGCCGGCCGGCAGCATCGAGCCGGTCAGCAGCACCGGCACCGGCAGGCCCAGCAGCAGGAACGACAGGGCCGCGGCGCTGTAGGCCAGGGTATCGGTGCCGTGCAGTACCAGCACGCCGTCGTGGCCCTGCTGCTCGACCGCCTCGACGATGGCGTCGCGCATTGCCAGCCAGTTGGCCTGCTGCATGTTGGCGCTGTCGATCAGCGGGTTCAGTTCACGCAGGGTCCAGGGTAACTGGGGGGCATCGGCGCAAGCGGCAAAGTGCTCGCGCATGCGTGCGTCGAAGCCGCCGGCTGGCGCCAGGCCTTCGGCGGACTGCAACATGCCGATGGTGCCACCGGTGTAGAGGACGAGGAGATTCTTGACTGCACGCATTGGAGCATTCCGTAGCGATGTCAGGCCCTGTCGCGGCGTATGCCCGGGGCAGCGCGATCCCCAGTGGGAGCCGGCTTGCCGGCGAGGGGGCCTGAAGACGAAGAAAGAGTCAGCCGCCCACGGACGGGGCGGCTGGGGCAGGGGAGAATATCAGCGCTGGGTTTGCGCTTGGGCAGCGCGATTGTCAGCGGCTGTTTCAGCCTGCGGATTGGCCGGCCAGGCGGCACGGTCCAGGTCCAGATCGGTGAACTTGCTCGAGTCGAACACCGGCTGCTTGATGCCAGCCTTGCGCTGCTCGTCGTAGTCGCGCATCACCCGCAGGCCGACCTTGAACAGCAGGGCCAGGGCCACCAGGTTGACGAACGCCAGGCAGGTCATGGTGATGTCGGCGAAGGCGAACACGGTCGACAGGTCCTGCATCGAACCCCAGACCACCAGTGCCAGCACCAGGCCGCGGAAGGTCATCAGCACAACGCGGTTGCGGGTTAGGAACTGCAGGCTGTTCTCGCCCAGGTAGTAGTTGTAGAGGATGCAGGTGAACACGAACAGCGACAGTGCGACGCTGACGAAGATGCGGCCCCAGTCACCCACCACGGCGGCCAGCGAGTTCTGGGTCAGGACGATGCCGTCACCTTCGAAGCCAGGGGTGTAGAAGCCCGACAGCAGGATCAGCAGCGCGGTGCAGGTGCAGATCACGAAGGTGTCGAGGAACACGCTGAAGGCCTGGACCACGCCCTGGGCGCCAGGGTGTTTCACCGCGGCCACGGCGGCGACGTTCGGCGCACTGCCCAGGCCCGCTTCGTTGGCGAACACGCCACGCTTCACGCCCATGACGATGGCGCTGCCGAGCAGGCCGGCGAACGCAGGGTCAAGGCCGAAGGCGCTCTTGAAGATGGTTTCCAGCATGGCCGGTACGTGTTCGATCTGGGTGCCGATCACGTACAGGGTCACGCCGATGTAGGCCAGGGTCTTGATCGGTACCAGCAGGTCGGACACCGCGGCGATGCGCTTGATGCCACCGATGAAGGTGATGGCCAGCAGCACGGCCAGGACGATACCGGTCTGACGAGGGTCGAAGGCAAAGGCGTTCTGCAGCGAGTGGGTCACGGTGTACGACTGCAGGCCGATGAAGGCGAAGCCGTAGGTGACCAGCAGCAGGATCGAGAACACGATCGCCATGCTCTTGAGCTTCAGGCCGTGCTGGATGTAGTACGCCGGGCCGCCGCGGTACAGGCCGTCGCCGTCGGCGCGCTTGTAGACCTGGGCCAGGGTGCATTCGAAGAAGCTGCTGGACATGCCCACCAGTGCGGTGACCCACATCCAGAACACGGCGCCTGGGCCGCCGAGGGTCACGGCGATACCGACACCGGCGATGTTACCGGCACCGACGCGGCCGGCCAGGCTCAGCATCAGGGCCTGGAACGAGCTCAGCTGGCCTGCCTGGCCACGCAGGGATTCCTTGAACACACTGAACATGTGGCCGAAGTGGCGGAACTGCACGAACCGCGAGCGGATGGTGAAGTAGCTGCCGAGACCGACGATCAGCACGATGAGGAGCTTCCCCGAAAGGAAATCGTTGAGTGCTTCGAGCATTTTGAAATGACCTCGATTCTTATTGTTCGTGTGGAAAATCTGCGGACGGCAGGCGCACCGCGATTGATTGGGGCGCAGGGTGGGTCATGACAACTGCGGTTACAATTTCGCGGGTTGCTCTGTTTTGGTGCGACTTGATGCTAGAATTGCATCACTCGCATCATCTGGACCCCGGCATCATGGGCGATCACTTCGCTGACAACCTTAAATTGGCCTGTAGCCACTACCGCTCTATCTCGGAGGTTTGCCGGCAGCTGTCGATCAACCGCGGGCAGTTCAACAAGTACCTGAGCGGGCAAAGCCGGCCGACGCCGTACAACCTCAAACGGATTGGTGACTTCTTCGGCGTCGAGGATTACGAGCTGGGTTTGCCGCCCGAACAGTTCGCCCGCCTGATCGGCGCGCGCAACCCGGCCGCGCAGCAGAACAACCCGATCAGTGAGCTGTTCAAGCCGCTCAACGACCATGTCGTCAACCTGTCGCGCTACTGCGGTTACTACTTCGAATACTCCAACTGCATGTCGGTGCCAGGCTTGATCCTGGTGTCGCTGGTGCACCTGCGCGAAGAACGTGAGCGCTACCTGTTCGAGCGCCAGGAGCGCCAGGAGCGCAGCAGCGCCACCGACCCCCACGCCGAGGTGCGCTGCCGCTACCTGGGGGCGGCGTTCCAGTTGCAGGATCGCCTGTTCCTGGTGGACTACGAGTCGCTGACCTTGAACGAGATGAGCCAGACCATCCTCATCCCCAGCTTCAAGAGCCGCATCACACGCCTCAATGGCCTGAAAACCGGCGTGTCCAGCGGCGACCGGCGTAACCCGGCGTGCACCCGCGTGGTCTGGGAGTACCTGGGCGAGGAGATCAACCGGATCAACGCCTTCCGTCAGGTGCGCCTTTATCGCCCGGATGACCCGCGCATCGACGACGATATCCGCGACCGCCTGAGCGCGGGTTCGATCAGCAACGGCCTGTTCGAGATCGAGTGATAGGCTCAGCGCGATCTTGTGGGAGCGGCGGTTCGCCGCTGCGATTCACCCGCGAACACGGGCATAGCCCGTGCCAGGCACCGAGGTGTCATCTTCGCGGGTAAACCCGCTCCCACAGGGCCACAGGCGTCAGGCGGACTCAGCCCAGGATGAACGCCGCCACCGCCTGCGCCACCTGATCCGCCACCTCCGGCCGGTCACGCAGGTGGGCGGCAATGCCATGGTCGCAGTCGGTGAGCATCAGGCACTCCACATGCGGCGCCGGCACAGAGCGCAGCAGGCTGTGGGTAACTTCCTCGGGGATCGGGCTGTAGCGCTCGACACCCGCCATTCGCCGGACCCCCGCCGACGTCCCGGCCCCCTGGCCGTGCACCCGCGAGTTGAGCCCGTCGTATTCGCCGATCACCAGCAGCACGCGGCCCTGGAACTGGCGCAGAAAGGCATAGCTGTCGCAGTCGAGAAACGCGAAAGGCTTGCGGATCGCCGCCGTGAACGCCGGGCCGAAGGGCGCGCTGTGGGCGGCGTCGGGATACACCGCCGGGCAGATCAGCACCAGCTTGCGCACATTCGGGCGCTGCGCCGCCAGCTTGAGGGCGATGGCGCCGCCCAGGCTGTGGCCGATCAGGGTGTCGCTACGGCTGTCCAGATGCTGGTGGAAGCGCAAGGCTTCCTGCAGGTTGCTGGCCAGCGAGGCATCCTTTGCCCCCGGTTCGCTGGCCAGGCTGTGGCCGGACAGGTTGCCGGTCAGCGAGCCGATGCCTTGCTGCTGCAGGCGGTACAGCAGCGGGTTGAGCCGGGTGAAGTCCGAACGGGCGCCGCCGACCACGAACACCGGTGGCGCCCGTTCGCAGTCCGGCAACAGCAGGCGGGCCTGCTGGCGATAACCGTCGAAGGCTTCGTCAATGAAGCGCTCGGCGCCGGGGGCGGGTTCGTTGTACTGCCAGAGAGCGCGTTGCGCGGAGGTCACCCCGAGGTCCATCTCTTGCTCCTATGAAAACTGACTGCTTACCCATTCGCCGAGCGGGTTATCAGCACTGGCCAGCAGTTTGAGCGCCATGATGCAGCAGACGCTGACCAGCAGCGGCCTGATCAGCCGGGGCCCAAAACGCACGGCGCAGCGGGCGCCTAGTTGTGCGCCGGTAAAGGCTGCACCAGCCATCGTCAGTGCCAGTGGCCAGATGATCGCGCCGCCAAGAGCGAACACTGATAACGCACCCAGATTACACGCAGCGTTCAGCAGTTTGCTGGTGCACACCGCGCGCATCAAGTGCTGCCCGAGCAGGAGCACACAAGCAAGCATGAAAAACGAACCAACCCCAGGGCCGAATACGCCGTCATAGAAGCCAATCAACGGCGCCACGCCCAGGCAGAACAGGCGTAGCGACACTTTTGCCTTGCGCTCCTGCTCTCGCGGTTTGGGGCTGAAGGCAAACCAGGCAGCGACCAAAATCAGCAGAACAGGCACGCAGGCCTGCAGCAGGTCATGGGGAATCAAGCTGATTGATAGCGCGCCCAGGGCGCCGCCAATGAATGCCATAAGCGCCATGGGCAGGCCGCCGTGCCAGTCGATCATGCCTTTGCGGGCAAAGGCTACGGTCGCAGAAACGGTCGCCGAAGTGGCTTGGAACTTATTGGTTGCGATGGCCGCCAGGGGGTCGATACCGGTGATGAACAGCACAGGTAAGGTCAACAGGCCACCACCACCGGCAATCGCGTCGAAAAAACCAGCCAGCAATGCGACAGCGGCCAGCAGAAGCAGCATTTCGATATTTATCGCTTGCGTGAAATTTTCCAGCATGGGGAAGCTCCAGCTCAGCCGCGTACCAGCAACGGGTCGTCGCTGATGATCAACGGGCGCGCGAAAGGGGAGTAGCCGAACAGGCGTACCAGCAGGCGGCGGTTGTCCATGACGGTGTCTCGGCCATGCAAGGCTCGACAGTTGTTGATCAGCAGCGCCTTGTCGGCTTGCAGTACAAAGGGGAGGGGCTGCGCTTGCATGAGCAATGCCTGGAAGGCATCGAGCGCTCGCTCGGCGGCTTGGCTGGCGTGATCGTTGAGTGAAAAGCGGTAGGCGTTGTAGCGCAGGCTGAAGCCGCCGTTGGCATCGAATTGCAGGATGGGGACGGCTTTGCCAGCCTGCCCTTGGCCACTGACGAAGCATTCGCTACGGGTGAAATCGAAGGAGCAGGAGGTCAAGGCCAAGGCATGCAGCCCTCCTAGTCTTTCGATAATGCCGGCCATGGGGATGATGTGGGTCGGTTCCTGCGCAGGGTTCCACCGTGCAGCGAGAATCAGCGCTGATGGCGCGGGAGAGTGCCCGTCGTGGGCTATCACCGAACAGTTATAGGGCGCTTCGGTGTGCGCACCCAGCCGTAGGCCAGAATGCGAGCTGAGTTCGACGGGCCTTCGTCTGTCCTCGTCGGGACGTTGCGTAGTTCCGCCACCTTTGAAGTTGGCAACTAGACGCACATGCTTGCCATCGTTGTCGATATCGAAGGCGAATGCACGATAGCGTGCAAGCGCCAGCAGCAATTGGTTGCGCGAGGCGAGGTACAGAGTGCCCTGATCCTGCTCCAGCTCACTTTGACAAGGCAGGTATTCGGGCAGCGGATCGTCAGGGCTATGCATCTGTGAGAACAGGAGTGCCGACAGGTGGCCTTCGGTAAAGCGCTGAAGGGTAGTTCGCTGGTCAGGCGTAAGGGTTGCCCTCAGCGCTTCGGCATATTGATTGGCCTTCTGGGCTACGCCGCAGGCCTGCGGCCCCCCTGAGTTTGCGAGTTCCTGGCTGAAACCGGTCAATGCCAACGCCTGAGCCGGGTTGAATTGCAGGTAGGCGACTTCCAAGTCTTTCATGAGCTACGTTCCATGTTGTTGAGGGTGTGCTGGAAAATTTTGCCCGTCGATACCGGCGATAAGGCACGGCGGCTATTGGATCTACTTACCCCACCTTTCAAAAGCCGGACTGCTCCCGTTCGCTTGTCAGTCGTTTCCTGGGTTTGTAAAGGCAGTAGGGCTGAGCAAGGCAGGGAAAACGCATGTATGACAGGCCCAGGTTGGACTTCGCCCCACGGAAACCGCAAAATGCCCCTTTCCTCCATCGACCTGAGCGGACCTGTTGACCCTATGCGTATGCGCCTGATGCTGTTGGGTGGAGGCAATGCCCTCGGGCAAGCATTGATTCGTCTTGGCGCCGAGGAAGACATCGCCTTCCTGGCACCGCGCCCCCCGGAAACCGGCTGGGCCCCGGCCAGCCTGACCCTGTTGCTCGACGAGCACCGCCCCGACGCGGTGGTCAACCTTGCCTATTACTTCGACTGGTTCCAGGCCGAGTCGGTCAGCGAACAGCGCCTGGCCCAGCAGGAGCGTGCGGTGGAGCGGCTCGCCGAACTGTGCCAGCACCACGAAATGATCCTGGTGCAGCCTTCCAGCTACCGGGTGTTCGATGGCTCGCGCGCCACGGCCTACAGCGAGAAGGACGAACCGGTACCGCTCGGCTTGCGCGGCCAGGCCCTGTGGCGCATCGAGCAGAGCGTGCGCGCCACCTGCCCGCAGCATGTGCTGCTGCGCTTCGGCTGGCTGCTCGACGAAAGCCGCGACGGTGCGCTCGGGCGTTTCCTGACCCGTGCCGAACAACCCCAGGAGCTGCTGCTGGCCGATGACCGGCGCGGCAACCCGACGCCGGTGGATGACGCCGCGCGGGTCATCCTCTCGGTGCTCAAGCAGCTCGACTGCAAGGCGCCGCTGTGGGGCACCTACCACTACGCTGGCAACGAGGCCACCACGCCGCTGGCGCTGGGCCAGGCGATCCTCGGCGAAGCCGCGCAGTGGCACAAGCTGGCCGTGCAGCAACCGACCGCCCAGGCCCATGCCGCGCGCCCGGATGCCAGTGAAGAGCCGCAGCATGCGGTGCTGGCCTGCAAGAAGATCCTTCACACTTTCGGCATCAAGCCGCGCGCCTGGCGTGCCGGCTTGCCGCCCCTACTGGACCGTTTCTACCGACATGGCTGATGCCCCCATCCTGATCACCGGCGGTGCCGGCTTCATTGGCTCCCACCTGTGCGATGCGCTGCTGGAAAAAGGCTACGCGGTACGCATTCTCGATGACCTGTCCACCGGCAAGCGCAGCAACCTGCAACTCGGCCACCCGCAGTTGCAACTGATAGAGGGCGATGTCGCCGATGCGGCGCTGGTCGCGCGTGCGGCCGCCGGTTGCCGGGCCGTGGTGCACCTGGCCGCGGTGGCCTCGGTGCAGGCGTCGGTCGAGGACCCGGTAAAAACCCACCAGAGCAATTTCATCGGCACGCTCAACGTCTGTGAAGCGATGCGCCAGCATGGCGTGCGCCGGGTGCTGTTCGCCTCCAGCGCGGCGGTGTACGGCAACAATGGCGAAGGCCAGTCCATCGCCGAGGACACGCCCAAGGCACCGCTGACCCCGTACGCGGTGGACAAGCTGGCCAGCGAGCAATACCTGGATTTCTACCGTCGCCAGCACGGCCTGGAGCCGGTGGTATTCCGCTTCTTCAATATCTTTGGCCCGCGCCAGGACCCGTCTTCGCCGTATTCCGGGGTGATCAGCATCTTCTGCGAGCGTGCCACCAGCGGCAAACCCATCATGGTGTTCGGCGATGGTGAACAGACCCGTGATTTCCTGTATGTCGGCGACCTGGTCCAGGTGATGGTCCAGGCGCTGGAGCAGCCGACGGTGGAAGAGGGCGCGGTGAACATCGGCCTGAATCAGGCGACTTCGCTGAACCAGTTGCTCAAGGCCCTGGAACAGGTGATCGGCAGCCTGCCGCCGATCAGCCACGGCCCGGCGCGTTCCGGGGATATCCGCCATTCGCGGGCGGACAATGCGCGGCTGCTGGCGCGCTTCGACTTCCCCGAGCCAACGCCCTTCGTCGAAGGCGTGGCACGGTTGCTCGGCAAGGCCTGAGGCCGGCGGCCACAGGGGCAGCGTAATTCTTGTGGGAGCGGGTTTACCCGCGAAGCAGGCGGCGCGGTGGATGGCACCGGCTCTGCCGGTGTTCGCGGGTAAACCCGCTCCCACAGGACACGCGCCGCTTTGACGGCAAGCGTTGTAACTGTGAGGGTGCAGCCTGCGATGAGTTAAACGCAGGCAGTACAAGACAGTTGCTCCTAGAGCGGACGTTCAAGTCCATTGCGTGGGGATCGCCTCACAGGCCATCACCCATGCCGAACCAACTGCCGCTGGCACCGCTCCGGTTCCACCACTCGCCCATCCTCAGCCCGCACCTGCAGCGTCTGAAGCCCCTGGCCGCGCTCATCGACCAGCTGCGAGCGTGACTCCCCTTCCGTGAACAGATACCGCTCCCCCCACTGGCGCAAGCCGATCACGATCGGGAACACCGCGCGCCCCTGCTCGGTCAGCACGTACTCCTTGTAGGCACTGCCATCGGAGGCGGGTTGTTGCACCAGCAGGCCGGCCTCGACCAGCAGCTTCAGGCGCGTGGCGAGGATGTTCTTCGCCAGCCCCAGGTTCTTCTGCCATTCGCTGAAGCGGCGCAGGCCATCGAAGGCATCGCGCAGGATCATCAGCGCCCAGCGATCGCCGAGCACTTCCAGTGCGCGGGCCACGGGGCATTGCTGGTTGTTGTCGTCGAGCATGGGCCATTCCTGATCAATGTTGGTTGCAGATTAAAACCACATTTGCTAGAAATCCAGTTGTGGTTTCAAAACGAAACCGGAATCTGTCGAGGACTGTGCAATGCCATCTGCCTCATCTGTACCGCCGCCATTGACCCGTGGTCTGACGCAGCTGCTGGCGCTCGCCTGCGGCCTTGCGGTGGCTACCGTGTATCTGTCCCAGCCGCTGCTGGAGTCCATGGCCGGCAGCCTGGGTATCGCCCAGGCGCAGGTCGGCCTGGTGGTCGGTGCGACCCAGGCTGGGTATGCCGCAGGGTTGTTGCTGATCGTGCCGCTGGGCGACCTGTTCGCTCGCAAGCGGCTGATCCTCACGCAACTGGTGCTGGCGGCTGTTGCCCTGCTGGCGGTGGCGTCGAGCCTTGACTGGGCAATGCTGCTGGCGGCCATGGGCATGGTCGGGCTGATGGCGGTGGTGGTGCAGGTGATGGTGGCCCATGCCGCCACACTGGCCACCCCCGCGCAACAGGGGCAAGCGCTGGGTACGGTCACCAGCGGTGTGGTGCTGGGCATCCTGCTGGCACGCCTGGCCTCGGGGTTGGTGGCCGATCTGGCGGGTTGGCGTACGGTTTATTGCGTGGCTGCGGGCCTTGCCCTGCTGATGGCGCTGTTGCTCGCCTGGCGTTTGCCCGAGGCACCACCGCGCGGCGTGCGACAGGGGTATCTGGCCCTGCTGGGGTCGGTGTTCGCGCTGTACCGCCACGACCCGCTGTTGCGCCAGCGGGGCACCTTCGCCCTGCTGATCTTTGCCGCCTTCAGTGTGCTGTGGAGTGCCATGGTGCTGCCCCTGAGCGCCGCGCCGCTGGCGCTGGACCATACCCAGGTCGGCCTGTTCGGCCTGGCGGGGGTTGCCGGTGCCCTGGCGGCCGCACGGGCCGGGCGCCTGGCCGATCGTGGGCAAGGGCAGAAGACCACCGGCCTGGCGTTGGGGTTGCTGGTGCTGTCATGGTTGCCGATTGCCCTGCTCGAGCACTCGTTGCTGGCGCTGCTGCTGGGCGTGCTGCTGCTGGACTTCGCCGTGCAGGCGGTGCACGTGACCAACCAGAGCCTGCTGCTGGCCGGGCGTGGCGACATGGCCAGCCGACTGATCGGTGCCTACATGTGCTGCTACTCGTTGGGCAGCGGGCTGGGTGCGGTGGCCGCGACCTGGGTCTACGGGCAATGGGGCTGGGCCGCGGTGTGCGGGTTGGGGGCCGGCATCAGTGGCCTGGCTCTGGGGTACTGGGTGTACCTGTGGCGGCTGGGCCAGAATGAAAAAGCCCGCTCGGGCGAGCGGGCTTGTCGGGCGGTACTGGATCAGAACTTGTAGCCCAGGCCCACCATGTAGACCCACGGGTCGACGTCCACGTCGACCTTGGTCTTGCCCACGCCCAGGGCGCTCGGGCCGTCGATGGTGGCCTTGGTGTCGATGTCGACGTACCAGACCGCGGCGTTGAACAGCAGGTTTTCGGTAAGCATGTAGTCCATGCCCAGCTGGCCGGCGAGTCCGACCGAGTCCTTCAGCTTCATGTTGCTGAAGCCTTGCGCCTTGCGGTTGCTGCTCAGGTCTTCATCGAAGAACAGGGTGTAGTTCAGGCCCACGCCGGCGTATGGCTGGAACTTGGAGCTGGCGTCCATCGGGTAGTACTGCAGCGACAGGGTCGGTGGCAGTTGCTTGATGTCGGCCAGCTTGCCGTCCAGGCCGGCACCCAGGCCCTTCACGCCGACGGTGTGCTTGAACGGGGTGGCGGCCAGCAGCTCCAGGCCGATGTGGTCGGTCAGCATGTAGGCGAATGCCAGGCCCAGTTGGGTGTCGCTGTCCAGGGTCGCCTTGGTGCCCGACACCTTGGCGCCATCGAGTTTGATGTCGCCGCTGTTCTCGTTCGGCGCGGTGGTGATGGCGCCGGAACGGATGATGAAATCACCTGCCTGGTGGGCGTGGGCAACAGGGGCTGCGAGCGCCAACGCGACGAGCGAGGCACTGAGCAAGGACTTGTTCATGGAAGCTCCCAAAGGACGTGAGTAATCGAGTAGTCCAATGGTACGAAGCTGACTAAACAGAAAGTTTGACCCAGCTCAACGAAGCCGTGTCATGAGCCCCTGTCAGTGCTCACTTCAGCTCATAGGCGTAGATTTTCTCCGCTTCCATCTGGTAACCGGCATCGGCCAGTTCGCTGCTGCTGGCCTTGACCTGCATCGTCCCCTCGATCCAGTACGGCTGGTAGAGGTCTTCGACGCGCACGCCCATCTCGCTGAAGATATGCACGATCTGGTTCGACGGCGGTGGCGGCACATGGATGCAGGCGCCGTAGTAGGGCACCAGCAGGAACTCGGTGGTGCGGCCCTCTTCGCTGACCTCCAGCGGCACGATGTAGCCGGGCAGCTTCACCTGCTGGCCATCGAGTGCCTTGACCACCGGCGCGTCGGGTGCTTGCTGGCGCGCGGCTGGGGCAGATTCGGAAAGCGCACTGCCGATCTGCGACAGGTCGTGTAGCGGGGCCAGTTGCGGCGGGATGATCGGGGCGCCCTCGGGGATCAGTGCGGGCCAGTCCAGTTCGCGGGGCTCACTGGCCCAGGCAGGAGACAAGATGAACAGCAGCGCCAGGGCCAGTGCGGCGAGCAGGCCCGGCTGCGCTGCCTGCATCGCCGGCAAGCCGGCTCCCACAGGTATCGCGTTGGCCCTGAAGCTCGCACTGTTCATGTGGGAGCCGGCTTGCCGGCGATTGAATGCAACGAAGGTCTCGGCTGAAAGGCGCATGGTCATTCTCAAAGATGAATCGACAGCCCATCGGCCAGCGACTGCCGATAGGCGCGCCAGGCCGGCACGCTGCCCATCAGCAGCGCCGCGCCGAGGATGATCCCCAGCAACGTCCACTCATGCGCACTCGGCCAATCCAGCGGCAGGTACAGCCCGTAGTTGGCCTGTACATAGCCCTGGGCGAGGGCGATCCCGGCATACAGCAAGCCCAGCCCGGCGGCGATCCCGGCCACGGCCAGGGCCAGTGCTTCGAGTACCAGCAACCCGGCGATGTGCCACGGCCGGGCCCCCACCGAACGCAGGATGGCCATCTCCCGGCGGCGTTCGTTGAGGCTGGTGAGGATCGCCGTGAGCATGCCGATCAGCCCGGTCAGCACCACGAACAGCGACACCACGAACAGCGCCTGCTCGGCCGTGCCCATCAGGCTCCACAGCTCTTGCAGCGCCACGCCGGGCAGGATCGCCAGCAGCGGCTCGTTGCGGTACTCGTTGATCTCGCGTTGCAGGCTGAAGGTGGCGATCTTGTTGTTCAAGCCGAGCATGAACGCGGTGATCGCCGCTGGTTGCAGGTCCATGCCGCGGGCCTGCTCGGCGCTGATGCGCCCGGCACCACGCGCCGGCACGCCGTTGTGCCAGTCGATGTGAATCGCCTCCATGCCCGCCAGGCTGATGTGCAGGGTGCGGTCCACCGGGGTGCCGGTACGCTTGAGCACGCCGACCACGGTGAATGGCTTGTCGTCGTGCTTGACCAGGCTGATGGCGGCTACACCGTGGGCCAGCACCAGTTTGTCGCCGAGCTTGTAATGCAGCGCGTCGGCCACTTCGGCCCCCAGCACCACTTCGAAGGGGTCGTCGGCGAAGGGCCGGCCCTGGCTCAGCTCGAGGTGCTGGCGGCGGCCGTACTGATAGTGCGCGAAGTAGTCGCCGGTGGTGCCCATCACCCGGTAGCCGCGATGCGAGTCACCCAGGGAAATGGGGATGGCCCACTTGACCCGTGGGTCCTTGGCGTACTGCTGGTAGCTGTCCCAGCGAATGTTGTTGGTGGCATTGCCGATGCGGAACACCGAATACAGCAGCAGGTTCACCGAGCCCGAACGGGCGCCGACGATCAGGTCGGTACCGCTGATGGTGCTGGCGAAGCTGGCGCGGGCTTCGGTGCGCACCCGCTCGACGGCCAGCAGCAGGCACACCGACAGGGCGATGGCGAAGGCGGTGAGCAGGGCGGTGAAACGGCGGTTGGCCAGGCTGGCCAGGGCAAGGCGGAGCAGGTACATCAGGCCTCCCGGGGCGTGGCGGCGCGGTTGAGTTCGGCCAGGGACAGGTGACGGTCGAACAGCGGCGCCAGGCTCTGGTCATGGCTGACGAACAGCAGGCTGGAGCCGGCCGCGCGGCATTCGTCGAACAGCAGGCGGATGAAGGCTTCACGGGTGTCGGCATCGAGCGCCGAGGTGGGTTCGTCGGCGATCACCAGTTCGGGCTGGCCGATCAGCGCCCGGGCGGCGGCGACGCGTTGCTGCTGGCCGATCGACAGGCTGCCGGCACGGCGGGCGAGCAGGCCGGGGTCATGCAAACCCAGGTGCGCCAGCAGGTGCGCGGCGGCCTGGTCGACGCTGCCATGGCGCTGGCTGGCGCGTTCGGCACGGGACTTCGAGAAGCGGCAGGGCAGCTCGACGTTCTCGCGTACCGACAGGAACGGCAGCAGGTTGAACTGCTGGAAGATGTAGCCGGTGTGGTCGACCCGAAAACGGTCGCGGGCGCCCTGGCTCAGGCTGGCAAGGTCCTGGCCCAGCAGCTGGATACGCCCCTGGCCCGGGCGGTTCACCCCGCCCAGCAGGCCGAGCAGGGTGGTCTTGCCGCTGCCGCTGGGGCCCTTGAGGAACAGCGCCTCGCCGGCTTGCAGGCGGAACTCGCGGATATCCAGCAGCGGCGCCTGGCCGGGCCAGGCGAACACCAGGTCATGCAGTTCGATCAGCGCCTGGCTCATTCAGAACGCGACCACGGCCTTGGCCGCGGTGGCCTCGACACCTTTCTGGCCGTTGGGGCCGATCAGTTGCACGTTGATCTTCTGGGTTTGCGGGAAGGTCTTGAACAGCGGGCCAAGGTCGAGCTGGGCGAGCTTGGTCGGGGTGGCGCAGGTGAACTGGTAGTGGGCGTTCACATCGGCGTGCTGGTGGCCGTGCTGGTGGCCGTGCGCGTCGTCATCGTCGTCGGCATGGGCGGCGTCGCCGAACAGCGGGCTTTGCAGCTCTTGCGCTTCATCCTTGCAGCCGGCGGCCTGGGCCAGGCCGAACAGCTTCAGCGGTTGCTCCAGCTGCTGGCGCGCGGCGGCGACCTTGGCCTTGTCGGCATCGGTGCTGGCGGCGTGCTCGAAGCCAACCAGGTTCATGGCCGGGCTGTCCAGTTCCAGCTCCAGGGTGTTGCCGTCGAGCACCACGTTGAGCTTGGCCACGCCATGCTCGTGGGCGGCGAGGGTACCGTGATCATGATCATGCTCGTCGTGGGCATGGGCCACGGCCAGGGGCAGCAGGGCAAAGGGCAGGGCGAGCAGCAGACGACGCATGAACGGCTCCAGGGAGGCTTGGAATGATTTGGTAATGTTATAACAATTTTTCTGCGCCTCGCCAGCCTGCCTGGCACAGGTTTCATGTTCGTGGGAGCATGACGGCATTCAGCCCTGGTACGAGGAAGGCAGCGTGAGAATTCGTGGACAGATCGGTGAATGGCCGGTGGACTTGACCATTGAACTGGCGCCGGAAGAGTGGGCGCAGTTGGGCCGTCGGCTGGAGCAGCCTGCGCTGGTCGAAAACGCACCGGTGAGTGCCAGCCCCGTGCCGCGCCAGGATGACGGGCAGTGGATGGCCGCGCGTGATGTGTTGCGTCAGGCCGGGCAGATGAGCGGGCCCGAGTTGCTTGACCGCCTCGAAGGGCTCACCGGCAGCACGGCGGCGGGCAAGCGCCTGCTGGTGCGTTTGCGGCACAGCAGTGAGGTGAAGGTGGA
Organism: Pseudomonas sp. TWI923; assembly: GCF_039673365.1. Taxonomy (NCBI): domain Bacteria; kingdom Pseudomonadati; phylum Pseudomonadota; class Gammaproteobacteria; order Pseudomonadales; family Pseudomonadaceae; genus Pseudomonas; species Pseudomonas sp. TWI923. The sequence goes on from NZ_JBDJLM010000003.1 coordinate 163,115, forward strand.
AAGCGGCGTGGATGCGCCGGTGTATCACTGGGTGGGGTGAACCAGCAGGTTCTGTGCTGGCATTTTCGCGGGTAAACCCGCTCCCACAGGGATCGCGCTGTTCTTGAATCCTGTGGGAGCGGGTTTACCCGCGAACGAGGGCGAAGCCCTCGCCAATTATTGGATCAGAACATCGCCGCCGACAGTTTGCGGCGGTACACCCCCACCAGCGGATGATCGCTGCCCAGCAGCTCGAACACCTGCAGCAGCGCCTTCTGCGGCAAGCCGTTCTCGTAACCACGGTTACGCTGGAACAGCTTGAGCAACCCGTCCAGCGCCGCTTCGTACTGCTGGCGCGCCAGTTGCTGGATGCACAGCTGGTAGCTGGCCTCGTCATCCTGCGGGTTCTGCGCCAGGCGGCTTTTCAGCTCGGCGGCTTCCGGCAGGCTGGCGGCCTGGCGCAGGAAGGTCAGCTGGGCCTTGGCGCCTGCCAGGGCTGCTTTGTGCTCATCGGTCTTCACCGCGTCCAGCACCACTTGCGCCTCGCCCAGCTCACCGCGCTCGGCCAGGCAGCGGGCGTACAGAATCAGCGCTTCGGCGTTGCTGTTGTCTTCACCCAGCAGCACCTGCAGCAGCGCTTCGGCCTCGCTGAAGCGGCTCTCGGCGAACAGCGCCTTGGCCTGCTCCAGCGGTGCGGCGGTTGGCGCTGCGGGCATCTGCACATGGGGCTCGAGCATGGTGCGGATGGCCGACTCGGGCTGGGCACCGGCAAAACCGTCGACCGGCTGGCCGTCCTTGAACAGCACCACGGTCGGCAGGCTGCGGATGCCGAACTGGGCCACCACCTGCTGCTCGACGTCGCAGTTGATCTTGGCCAGCAGCAGCTCGCCCTGGTAGCCCTCGGTGATCTTCGCCAGCAGCGGCATCAGCGCCTTGCACGGCGCGCACCACTCGGCCCAGAAGTCGACCAGGACGGGTTTGTGGAAGGAGTTCTCGATGACCAGTTGCTGGAAGGTGGCATCGGTGGCATCGAAGATGTACTGCGTTTCCTGGCTCATCGTGACTCTCGCAAACGTGAATGCCCCACTATAAAGGCTCGCGGCTGGCGTGGTACAGGCTGACCCGGCGGAATTCGTGCGGTTCGGCCAGGTCCGGCAGGGTCAGCGCCTCGAGCACGCCCAGCGGGCGGTATTGCGGGTGGCTGAAGTCGCGCACGCGCGAATCCGCCACCAGCGCCTGGCGGCCACGGCTGAGAAATTCATCCAGCAACGGCAGGTTGGCGCGGTCGTACAGCACATCGGCGACCAGGATCAGGTCGAAGCGGTCGGCCTCGGCGAAGAAGTCGCTGCTGTAGTTCAGCGCCACGCCATTGAGCGCGGCGTTGGCGTGGCAGGCGTCGAGGGCCAGCGGGTCGAGGTCGCAGGCCACCACCTCGAGCGCGCCCGCCCGGGCCGCGGCGATACCGGCAATCCCGGAGCCGGCGCCGAAGTCCAGCACGCGCTTGCCGCGTACCCACTCCGGGCGCTCGGCCAGGTAGCGCGCCATGGCCAGGCCGCTGGCCCAGCAGAAGCTCCAGTAGGGCGGCTCTTCGAGGATGCGCCGGGTTTCCTCGCTGCTGAATTCACGGTCCATGTTCTGGTCGTCGATCAGCCAGAGCTTCAGTGCGCACCCGGGCAGCTCGCTGACCACCAGGCGCGCTTCGCCGATCAGGCCGCTCAGGGCCTGTTGCAGGGCGTGCGGTGCCATTTACGGGGCCTTTTCGAAACGCAGCGGGCCAGTGGCCTGGGTTTCGGCCTGGGCGATGCGCACCGGTGGCAGGTGCATGATCAGCTGGCCGGACTGGCTGGCACGGCCACGCAGCTCTACGCGGGCTCCGGCGGGGAAGGCCTCGGGGTTGAAGCGCAGTTGGTAGGGCAGGGCCTGGCCGGTACCGGTCAGGGTGCTGCTGGCCAGCAACTGTTGCGGGCGGCCACGATCGTCGATGACCAGCAGTGCCAGTTCGACGTCGGCGCCGGCGGGGATCTCCATCAGCGTGCCGCTCAACTCGCGCTGGTAGGCCGGCAGCGGGCCGAGTGGCTGGGCTTTCTTCGCCACCTTGGCCGGCACGGGCTTTGGTGCCTGTTCAGGCTTTGGTCGGTCGCTGCCGCAAGCGGCGAGCAGGGCGGCGGCGCACAGCACGACGAGCGCTCGATAGTGCATGGTGTAGTCCTTGGCGGGCAGAATTGCATGGATGGTAGCTTGTCTTGCCAGTGCAATGCGCTACCATGGCCCTCCCTTTTTTTGTTGCCTGCCACCATGCACTGTCCGTTTTGCGGTGCCAACGACACCAAGGTCATCGACTCGCGCCTGGTCGCCGAGGGCGAACAGGTTCGTCGCCGTCGCGAATGCGTCGCCTGCGGCGAGCGTTTCACCACCTTCGAAACCGCCGAGCTGGTCCTGCCACGGCTGATCAAGCAGGACGGCACGCGCCAGCCCTTCGATGAAGACAAGCTGCGCGCCGGCATGCAGCGCGCGCTGGAGAAGCGGCCGGTCAGCGTCGAGCGCCTGGAAGCGGCGCTGGCGCATATCAAGAGCCGCCTGCGCGCCACCGGCGAGCGGGAAGTGAAGTCACTGGTGGTCGGTGAACTGGTGATGGCCGAGCTGCGCAAGCTCGACGAAGTCGCCTACATCCGTTTTGCCTCGGTCTACCGGCGTTTCCAGGACCTCGACGAGTTCCGCGAAGAAATCGACCGCCTGGCCCGCGAGCCAGCCAAAGAGTAAGCATGACCAGCCAAGCCGCCATTCTCGACGCCCACTACATGGCCCGGGCCGTGGAACTGGCCCGCAAGGGCCTCTACACCACCCACCCCAACCCACGCGTAGGCTGCGTGATCGTGCGCGATGGCGAGGTGGTCGGCGAAGGCTGGCACGTGCGCGCCGGCGAGCCCCATGCCGAAGTCCACGCCCTGCGCCAGGCCGGCGAGCGTGCCCGTGGCGCCTGTGCCTACGTCACCCTCGAGCCTTGCAGCCACCATGGCCGCACGCCGCCGTGCGCCGAAGCGCTGGTCAAGGCCGGCGTGGCGCGGGTGGTGGCGGCCATGCAGGACCCCAACCCGCAAGTGGCCGGCAATGGCCTGCGCCGCCTGCAGGAGGCCGGGATCGAAGTGGCCAGTGGCGTGCTCGAAGCCGAAGCCCGTGCCCTCAACCCCGGTTTCCTCAAACGCATGGAGCACGGCCTGCCGTTCGTTCGCGCCAAGCTGGCGATGAGCCTGGACGGCCGTACCGCCATGGCCAGCGGCGAAAGCCAGTGGATCACCGGCCCTGCCGCCCGCTCGGCGGTGCAGCGCCTGCGCGCCCGTTCCAGCGTGGTGCTGACCAGCGCCGCCAGTGTGCTGCAGGACCAGGCGCGGATGACCGTACGCGCTGAACAGTTGGGCCTGGACGCCGAGCTCACGGCCCTGGCCTTGTCGCGTCCGCCGCTGCGGGTGTTGATCGACGGCCGCCTGCGCCTGCCACTGAATGCGCCATTCTTCCAGGCCGGCCCGGCGCTGGTGATCACCGCCGCCGGTGAAGATCCGCGCTATGCCGCCGCCGGCCACGAACTGATCAACCTGCCTGGCAGCGCCGGCCAGGTCGATCTGCCGGCGCTGCTGCGTACCCTTGCCGGGCGCGGCGTCAACGAAATCCTGCTGGAGGCTGGCGCCGGCCTGGTCGGTGCCTTCGCCCGCCAGGGCCTGATCGACGAGTTCCAGCTGTTCGTCGCCGGCACCTTCCTCGGCTCCGCTGCCCGCCCGCTGCTGGACTGGCCGCTGGCGCAGATGAGCGAGGCGCCGCGGCTGAAGATCACCGAAATGCGCGCAGTCGGCGATGACTGGCGAGTCACTGCCATCCCCCTGCCGGCCCCCGGCGTATAATGCCGGGCTTGCCCCGCGCAGCCTGTCTTTGAGGAGAACAGCATGTTCACCGGCATCATCGAATCCATCGGCACCATCCGCAGCATGACCCCCAAGGGCGGTGACGTGCGCGTTTATGTAGAAACCGGCAAGCTCGACCTGGGCGACGTCAAGCTCGGCGACAGCATCGCCGTCAACGGCGTGTGCCTGACCGCCGTCGAATTGCCCGGCGACGGCTTCTGGGCCGACGTCAGCGTCGAGACCCTCAAGCGCACCGCCATGGTCGATCTGAAGACCGGCAGCCGGGTCAACCTGGAAAAGGCCCTCACGCCCACCACCCGTCTGGGTGGTCACCTGGTCAGCGGCCACGTCGACGGCGTCGGCGAGATCGTCTCGCGCGCCGATAACGCCCGCGCCATCCAGTTCCGCGTGCGCGCACCCAAGGAACTGGCCAAGTACATCGCCCACAAGGGCTCGATCACCGTCGACGGCACCAGCCTGACGGTCAACGAAGTCGATGGCGCCGAGTTCGAGCTGACCATCGTCCCGCATACCCTGTCCGAAACCATCATGGCCGACTACCGCGCAGGGCGTCGGGTGAACCTTGAGGTCGACCTGCTGGCCCGTTACCTGGAGCGTCTGCTGCTGGGCGACAAGGCTGCCGAGCCGAGCAAGGGCAGTGGCATTACCGAAAGCTTCCTGGCCGCCAACGGCTTCTTGAAATCCTGATTGAGAAGGGGGTGCCGCGTGGCGCTCAACAGCATCGAAGAACTGGTCGAAGACATCCGCCAGGGCAAAATGGTCATCCTCATGGATGACGAAGACCGCGAGAACGAAGGCGACATCATCATGGCGGCTGAGTGCTGCCTGCCTGAGCACATCAACTTCATGGCCAAGCACGCCCGTGGCCTGATCTGCATGCCGATGACCCGCGAGCGCTGCGAAACCCTGAAGCTGCCGCTGATGGCGCCGCGCAACGGTTCCGGTTTCGGCACCAAGTTCACCGTGTCGATCGAGGCCGCCGAGGGTGTCACCACCGGCATTTCCGCCGCCGACCGCGCGCGCACCGTGCAGGCCGCCGCCGCCAAGGACGCCAAGGCCGAAGACATCGTCAGCCCTGGCCACATCTTCCCGCTGATGGCCCAGCCCGGTGGCACCCTGGCCCGCGCCGGCCACACCGAAGCCGCCTGCGACCTGGCGCGCATGGCCGGTTTCGAGCCGAGCGGGGTGATCTGCGAAGTGATGAACGACGACGGCACCATGTCGCGCCGCGCCGAGCTGGAAGTGTTCGCCGCCGAGCACGGCCTGAAGATCGGCACCATCGCCGACCTGATCCACTACCGCATGATCCACGAGCGCACCGTTCAGCGGGTTTCCGAGCAGCCGATCGAGAGCGAGCTGGGTGAATTCAACCTGGTCACCTACCGTGACGCGGTGGAGGGCGACGTGCACATGGCCCTCACCCTCGGCAAGATCTGCGCCGAAGAGCCGACCCTGGTGCGGGTGCACAACATGGACCCGCTGCGCGACCTGCTGATGGTCAAGCAGCCGGGCCGCTGGAGCCTGCGCGCGGCCATGGCCGCCGTGGCCGAAGCCGGCAGCGGCGTGGTGCTGCTGCTGGGCCACCCGCTGGACGGCGACGTGCTGCTGGCGCACATCCGCGAAAGCGCGGGCGATGCGCAACCCAAGGCACCGACCACCTACAGCACCGTTGGCGCCGGCTCGCAGATCCTGCGTGACCTCGGTGTGCGCAAGATGCGCCTGATGAGTTCGCCAATGAAGTTCAATGCGATATCCGGATTCGATCTGGAAGTTGTAGAATACGTGCCCTCCGAGTGACTTGAGGCGGCTTGATCGCCTTCCAACTCGAGTCAAAACCCTCCCGAGGCCGCCACAGCGCGGCCTCGCTCTTGAAGATGAGAACTCAAGAATGACCCTGAAGACCATCGAAGGTACCTTCATCGCCCCCAAAGGTCGCTATGCTTTGGTGGTTGGCCGCTTCAACAGCTTCGTCGTCGAAAGCCTGGTAAGCGGTGCAGTCGATGCCCTGGTACGCCACGGCGTCAGCGAAAGCGACATCACCATCATCCGTGCCCCGGGCGCCTTTGAAATCCCGCTGGTGGCACAGAAAGTCGCCCAGCAAGGCAACTACGACGCGATCATCGCCCTGGGCGCCGTGATCCGTGGCGGTACCCCGCACTTCGAATACGTGGCGGGCGAGTGCACCAAGGGCCTGGCCCAGGTGTCCATGGAGTTCGGTGTTCCGGTGGCCTTCGGCGTGCTGACCGTCGACTCCATCGAACAGGCCATCGAGCGCTCCGGCACCAAGGCCGGCAACAAAGGTGCTGAAGCTGCCCTGTCCGCTCTGGAAATGGTCAGCCTGCTGGCGCAGTTGGAGGCCAAGTGATTAGCGACGAAAGCGATCGTTTCAACCCGCGCGATCCGAAACCTGCGGATGCCGGCAAGCCCTCGAAGAGCGCCAAGCGTCGCGAAGCCCGCAAGCTCGCCACCCAGGCCCTCTACCAGTGGCACATGGCCAAGCATTCGCTGAACGAGGTCGAAGCGCAGTTCCGGGTCGACAACGATTTCACCGATATCGACGGCGCCTACTTCCGCGAGATCCTGCACGGGGTCCCGGCGAAGAAGAGCGAAATCGACGAAGCACTCAAGCCTTGCCTGGACACCCCGCTCGAAGAGCTCGACCCGGTCGAACTGGCGGTTCTGCGCCTGTCCACCTGGGAGCTGATCATGCGCGCCGACGTACCCTACCGCGTAGTGATCAACGAAGGTGTGGAACTGGCGAAAGTGTTCGGCGCCACCGACGGCCACAAGTTCGTCAACGGCGTGCTGGACAAGCTGGCTCCGCGTCTGCGTGAGGCGGAAGTCAAGGCGAACAAGCGCTGAGTGCGCGCCTGCCGGCCATGGGTGAGTTCGAGCTGATCAGCCATTACTTCGCCGCCGCGCCCTGTGCGCAGGGCGGCGAAGGCGTGGCCCTGGGCATCGGCGACGATTGCGCCCTGCTGGACATTCCCGCCGGCGAACAGTTGGCGATCTCCACCGACACCCTCGTGGCCGGTGTGCATTTCCCCGCAGTCTGCGACCCCTTGCTGCTTGGCCAGCGTGCGCTGGCCGTGGCGGTCAGCGACCTGGCGGCCATGGGTGCCACGGCGATCGGCTTCACCCTCGCGCTCACCTTGCCCCAGGTCGGCCCCGACTGGCTCGAAGGCTTCGCCGACGGCCTCGGGCGCATGGCCCGGCGCTGCGGCATCAGCCTGATCGGCGGCGACACCACCCGTGGCCCGCTGAGCATCACCGTGACCGTGTTCGGCCGGGTACCGACCGGCCAGGCGCTGCGCCGCAGTGGCGCGCGCCCGGGCGACCTGCTGTGTGTCGGCGGTGATCTGGGCAATGCGGCCGGGGCGCTGCCGTTGGTGCTGGGCGAGCGCGAGGCCATCGACGAGGTGGCTGGGCCGCTGCTTGAGCACTATTGGTCGCCGCTGCCGCAACTGCAGCTTGGCGAGCGCTTGCGTAGCCTGGCCACGTCGGCGCTGGATATCTCCGATGGCCTGCTGGCCGATTGCGGGCACATTGCCAAGGCGTCCGGCGTGGCATTGCAGGTGAACCTGGCGCAGGTGCCAGTGTCTGGCGCCTTGCAGGCCTTGCTCGGCCATGAAGGGGCGTTGCACGCGGCGCTCACCGGTGGCGATGACTACGTACTGGCGTTCACCGTACCCGAGGCGGCTCTGGCGACCCTGGGCGCTGGCGTGCACGTGATCGGCCATGTGCTGCAAGGCCAGGGCGTGACCCTGCGCGACCCGCAGGGCCGGGACATCACCCCGCAACAGCGGGGCTATCAACATTTCAGGGAGACACCGTGACCGACCACCCCAACCAGGTGCCTGCGGAGTTCGTTCCGCCTTCGGTCTGGCGCAATCCGTGGCACTTCATCGCCTTCGGCTTCGGCTCCGGCACTTTGCCCAAGGCCCCTGGGACCTGGGGCTCGCTGGTGGCGCTGCCGTTCATTCCGCTGTGGCAGATGTTGCCCGACTGGGGCTACTGGCTGCTGCTGGGCATCAGCATGCTGTTCGGTGTGTGGTTGTGCGGCAAGGTGGCCAATGACTTGCGCGTCCACGATCATGAAGGCATTGTCTGGGACGAAATCGTCGGCATGTGGATCACCCTGTGGCTGGTGCCGGAAGGCTGGCAGTGGCTGCTCGCAGGGTTCCTGATGTTCCGCTTCTTCGACATCCTCAAGCCGTGGCCGATCCGCTGGGTCGACCGGCATGTGCATGGCGGGTTCGGGATCATGCTCGACGATATCCTGGCCGGGGTATTTGCCTGGCTGGGCATGCAGGTTCTGGTGTGGGCGGTGGCCTGAAACACAGGAGTGTTGTGATGGGCGTGAGGACTGTTGTACTGGCATTGATGCTGCTCGTCGCCCCGGCCGTCATGGCCCGCGAGACGCCCGCACAGGTGCGCCTGGTCAGCGAGGAATGGCTCGACTACACCAACGCCGATGGCAGCGGGGTGGCCTGGGACGTGCTGCGCAAGGTGTTCGAGCCGGCAGGGGTCAAGGTCGTCACCCAAAGCGCGCCGTACAGCCGTGCAGTAGGCCTGGTCAGGCGTGGCGAGGCCGATGCCTGGGTTGGCTCGTACAAGGAAGAGAACGAGGACAACCTCTACCCGCGCTGGCACTTCGACATGGACCACATCTACGCCCTGGGCCTGGCCGGCAAGGCACAGCCCACGCCCGAAAACGTCGGCCAGTATCGCCTGGCCTGGGTGCGCGGCTATGACTACGCCAGCTACCTGCCCAACGTGCACAACTTCCGTGAGGTTCAGCGCCGCGAGGGCATCCTGCCGATGCTCGAGCATGACCGGGTGGACTTTTACATCGATGCGCAGACCGAAGTCGACTACGTGCTTGGGCAGTCGCCACACCCCGAGCGTTTTCGCAGCACCCACGTCGCCGAGCTGCCGCTGTACCTGGCCTTTACCCGTAGCGAGCAGGGCAAGGCCCTGAGTGCGCTGTTCGACAAGCGCATGGCCGAGCTGGTGCGCAGCGGTGAGTTGAAGCCGATCTTCGAGCGCTGGAAGCAGCCGTATCCGTTCAGCGCCGACAGCCAGCCGCATTAAGGGCGGCTGGTAGTTTCCACCGTTGGCGCGGGCCCTGTGGGAGCGGCTTTAGCCGCGAACACCGGCGAAGCCGGTGCCATCCACTGGGTTGCCTGCTTCGCGGCTAAAGCCGCTCCCACAGGGTTCGCGCCAGCGTCCTGATAATCAGCAGGACAGTTGTTGCCAGGTGCATGCAGCGCGCGCTCCCCATAAGCATCGAACTTTTCGATCTTAAGCGGCGATATTCAGCCTGCGCACCCGTGCCGGGCTGCTGATACAATCGGCCCAACTGAAATTTCCCACTTCCCAGGAGCACAACGTGCCCGTCGTCTTTGTCGCCGCTTGCAAACTCCCGACCCCCTACGCGATTTTCACCATGCATGGTTTCCTCGACGAAGCCACCGGCCGTGAGCACGTGGTGCTCAGCCTGGGTGACATTGCCGACGGCGAGCCGGTGTTGGGGCGGCTGCACTCCGAGTGCCTGACCGGCGATGCGCTGTTCAGCCAGCGTTGCGACTGCGGTTCACAGCTGGACGCCGCGCTGCAGGCCATCGCCCGCGAAGGCCGTGGCGTGCTGCTGTACCTGCGCCAGGAAGGCCGTGGCATTGGCCTGCTGAACAAGATCCGCGCCTACGAGCTGCAGGACGGCGGCGCCGACACCGTCGAGGCCAACGAGCGCCTGGGCTTCGCCGCCGACCAGCGTGACTACGCCATGTGCCTGCCGATGCTCGAGCACCTGGGCGTCAGCGCGCTGCGCTTGATGACCAACAACCCGCGCAAGGTCAAAGCCCTGACCGACATGCACATCAAGGTCGCCGAGCGCGTGCCGCTGCACACTGGCCACAACCCGCACAACCGCCTGTACCTGGCCACCAAGGCCGACAAGCTGGGCCACATGATGGGCAACAAGCACCAGGGCGAGGTGCCGCAGGCGTGACCCGTGGCGAGGTGAAGCGGCGCCTGGCGCTGGCCTGGTGGCAGTACCTGGCGGTCGGCCTGGTGCCGTTGCCGGTGATGGCCTGGGCTTTCGGTGGCGGCGAGCCGCTGATCCCGGTGCTGGCCATGCCGCTGTTCATCGCCGGTGCAGCCACCATGTTCCTCAGCCTGCCGCGCTTTGGCGCCTACAAGCGCACGCTGATCGCCACCGACAAGCTCCTCGGCAGTGCCGAGGAGCCGGCCGCCTGGATCGAGTTGGCGCGGGTGCGGCGCCTGGCCATGCTGTATGCCTGCTTCCCGGCCTGGGTCGCCGCCTTGTCGGTGCTGGTCGGGCTGGAGGCGGTGCCGCAGATTCTCCTGGCGATTTCCACCGTGGTGCTGTTGTACCTCTACCGCATTCCGCGCCAGCTCGGCTGATGCGGGCGCTGCTCGTCCTGTTTGCACTGCTGAGCTTCGGCGCCCTGGCCGAGGCTGCGCCGCGGGTGGTCAGCCTGGCGCCGTCCATGACCGAGATCGTCGTCGAGTTGCAGGCACAGGACCTGCTGGTCGGCCTGCTCGATGGCGGTGAACGCCCGGCGTCGCTGCAGGGCCTGCCCTCGGTGGGGCGCCATGGACAACTGGACATGGAGCGGCTGCTCAGCCTCAAACCCGACCTGCTACTGCTCTGGCCCAGCAGCGTGGCGCCTGCGCAGCGCGACCAGCTGCGACGCCTGGGCATCGCCACCTTCAGCGCCGAGCCCGGCGACCTCGACCAGTTGATCACCCAGATCGAAGCCATCGCCCAACGCCTGGGGCGTGACGAGCAGGGGCGCGTGTACGCGGCCAGCCTGCGTGAACGGCTGAACGGCCTGCGCGAGCGCTACCGGCGTCAGACGCCGTTGCGGGTGTTCTACCAGGTGTGGGACAAGCCCCTGTACACCTTGGGTGGGCGGCAGGTGGTCAGCGATGCGTTGCGGGTCTGCGGGGCGCGCAATGTGTTCGATGACCTCACGCAGCCGGCGCCACAGGTCAGCCTGGAGTCGGTACTGCTGCGTGACCCGCAGGTGATCCTCGCTGGCGACCCGGCGCAACTGGCCAGCTGGCGTAGCTGGCCGAAGCTGAGCGCCGTGGCCGCTGGTCACCTGCTGGTGGTGCCGGACAAGGGCCTGGAGCGGCCCAGCGGGCAGATGATCGAGGCCACGGCACGCTTGTGTGCCTTGCTGGACGCTACAGCGCCGGTGTCCAGGTGACGCTGAGCAGCCAGGTGCGACCCTCTTCGCGATAGCCGTACTGGTTGTCGTCGAAGCTGTACAGGGCGCGGCTGTACTCTTTGTCCAGCAGGTTGTCGAGCTTGAGCTCCAGCTTTACCTCATCCGTCGCCGACCAGCCGCCGCGCAGGCCGAGCAGGCCGTAGCCACCCAGGCTATTGCGGTTGGCTTCGTCGTCGTAGCTGCTGCTGACGGCCTGCCAGCTACCACCCAGGCTGAAACGCTCGAACTGCCGATCAAGGTCCAGGCTCAGCGTGCGCCGGGCGCGGCGGGCCAGGGTGTGGCCGCTGTCACGGTCGCGCGGGTCGATCAGTGCCAGGCCAAGCTGGCTGTGCCACTCGCCCCATTGCTGCTGCAACCCCAGTTCGAAGCCATTGATGCGGGCCGAGGCTACGTTGCGTGGGATCGAGTCGGCGCCGAAGATGATCGCGTCGCGCAGGTCGGTGCGGTACAGCGAGGCTTCCAGGCGGCTGTCGGCGGTCAGCTGGCTACGCCATTGCAGCTCGTAGCTCTTCGAGCGCTCAGGGTCCAGGTTCGGGTTGCTGTACTGCGGGTAGTACAGGTCGTTGAAGGTCGGCGCGCGGAACCCCTCGCTGTAGGACAGCAGCAGGTCGTTGCTGGCGTTGACGGGCAGGGTGAGGCTGGCGCTCCAGGTGTTCTGGCCGCCGAACTGCTGGTTCTGGTCGCGGCGCAGCCCCAGCTCGGTGGAGAACCACTCACCCGTGTAGCGATGCTGGGCGAAGATCGCGCGGTTCCAGCGGCTGTCCTCGTCGAAGTCGGTGCTGGCATGCACCCGGTCCTGGTACCAGTCGCCGCCGAGCAGCAGGTCGTTGCGTGCATCCAGGGTGAAATCGTTCTGCCAGGTGACCTGGTCGCGGTAGGTGTTGAACACCTGGCGTTCGTCGCTGAGCTTGTCGCGCTTGTCGTCACGGTTCTCGCTGTGGCCCAGCTCAAGGCGTGAATGCCAGGCGTCGTTGAGCTGGGCGTCCAGGTAGGTACCGAGGCTGCTGACGGTGAAGTCGGTATAGGGCTTCTGGCCGAAGCTCTTGAAGGTGGCCGGGTCGAAGCGGCCGAACGGGTTGTCGTATTCGCTGCGCCCACGGCTGTCGAGCAGGTTCAGCCCGGCCTCGAAGCGTTCGTTGAGCACGTGGCTCAGGCTCAGGTTCAGCGAGCGGTCGCGGTAGGCATCATGGTCGCCGTCGCTGGCGAATGACGGGCCGGTCGAATCGAGCCCGGCGGTCTCGTCCAGGCTGGCGCCCAGGTTGAAACGGGTGTCGCCATCGCCGCCGGACAGGCCCAGGCTGCGTTGCCAGGCCTGGTTGCTGCCGGCCGCCAGGCGCAGGCGGGGCTGCAGGCCCTGGCCGTCGCCACGGCGGGTGAAGATCTGGATCACCCCGCCGATGGCGTCGCTGCCGTACACCGCCGAACGCGAGCCGCGCAGCACTTCCACCCGTTCTATCTGATCGACGTCGAGAAACTGCAGGCCGCTGTCGCCGGAGGTGGCGTTGGCGATGCGCACGCCATCGACCAGCACCAGCGTCTGCGCGGCCTTGGTGCCACGGATGAAGATGCCGGGCAGGCTGCCACGGCCGCCGGTTGGAGCTACTTGCACGCCGGGCACGCGGGTGAGCAGGTCGCTGACGCTGGTGGGTTGCAGGCGGTCGATGTCGCTGCGGGTGAACACCGTGTTGGCGGCGCTGGTGGCGCTGCGCGATTCGACCTGACGGCTGGCGCTGATCAGTACGTCGGGGAGCTTGAGGGCGTCGTCGCGGGAGGGTTCGGCGGCCAGGGCGGCGGCAGGGAGGCAGAGCAGGGAAAGCGTAGAGATCTTCATGGGCAGTTCAATTGAAATCGCGGGGCAAGCCCGCTCCCACGCACTCGCCGGGGGAGCGGGCTTGCCCCGCGAGAGGGCCAAACAGGCCCAGCGTGGCCAATAGGGCTTTGTCGGCAGCCTCGATCCCGGCGGCCTCCAGCCCGCACTCGGCGAGCATTTGCGCAGGCTTTGCATGCTCGACATAGATGTCCGGCAGGCCCAGGTGCAGCAGCGGCTTGACCACCGCCTCGCGGGCGAGGAACTCGCCCACGGCAGCGCCGGCACCGCCCATGATGGCGTTTTCTTCGACGGTTACCAGCAGTTCATGGCCAGCGGCCATTTCCAGCACCAGGGCTTCGTCCAGCGGTTTGACGAAGCGCATGTCGACCACGGTGGCGTCGATCTCTTCGGCGACCTGCAGGGCTTCGCTCAGTTGCACGCCGAACACCAGCAGGGCGACCTTGCTGCCGCGGCGGCGGACCACGCCCTTGCCGATCTCCAGGGGCTCGAGGTCGCCGCTGATCGGCGCGTTCGGGCCGGTGCCACGCGGGTAGCGCACGGCCGCCGGGCCCTTGTAGTGGTGGCCGGTGCTGAGCATCTTGCGCAGCTCGTTCTCGTCGCTCGGGGTCATTACCAGCATGCCGGGGATGCAACGCAGGTACGAGAGGTCGTAGGCCCCGGCGTGGGTCGGGCCGTCCTCGCCGACCAGGCCGGCGCGGTCGATGGCGAACAGCACGTCGAGGTCCTGCACCGCCACGTCGTGGATCAGTTGGTCATAGCCGCGCTGCAGGAAGGTGGAGTAGATCGCCACTACTGGCTTTGCACCTTCGCAGGCCATGCCGGCGGCCAGGGTGACCGCGTGCTGTTCGGCAATCGCCACGTCGAAGTAGCGCTCGGGGTAGCGTTCGCTGAAGTCGACCAGGTCCGAGCCTTCCTTCATCGCCGGGGTGATGCCCACCAGGCGGTTGTCGGCGGCGGCCATGTCGCACAGCCACTGGCCGAACACTGCGGAGTACTTCGGCCCGCTCGGCTTTTTCGGCGCGACCGGCTTGTTGGCCGGCTCCAGCTTGGTGATGGCGTGGTAGCCGATCGGGTCGACCTCGGCCGGGGCGAAGCCCTTGCCCTTTTTGGTCACCACGTGCAGGAACTGCGGGCCCTTGAGGTCACGCATGTTACGCAGGGTGGCGATCATGGTCGGCAGGTCGTGGCCGTCGATCGGGCCAATGTAGTTCCAGCCCAGCTCTTCGAACAGGGTGCCGGGCACCAGCATGCCCTTGGCATATTCCTCGGTGCGGCGGGCGATTTCCCAGGCGCCAGGCAGGCGTGACAGCACTTTCTTGCTGCCCTCGCGCATGCTGGCGTAGGTGCGACTGGACAGAATCTTGGCCAGGTAGTTGGACAGCCCGCCGACGTTGCGCGAGATCGACATGTCGTTGTCATTGAGAATGACCAGCATGTCGGCATTCACTTCCTGCGCGTGGTTCAGCGCTTCGAAGGCCATGCCGGCGGTCAGTGCGCCGTCGCCGATCACCGCGATGGATTTGCGCGGATCGTTCTGCAGACGAGCGGCGATGGCCATGCCCAGCGCAGCACTGATCGAGGTGCTGGAATGACCGACGCCGAAGGTGTCGTACTCGCTCTCGCTACGGCGCGGGAAGGCGGCGATGCCGTCCTTCTGGCGCAGCGACAACATGCGGTTGCGCCGGCCGGTGAGGATCTTGTGCGGGTAGGCCTGGTGACCGACGTCCCACACCAGCCGGTCATCCGGGGTGTCGAAGACGTAGTGCAGGGCGATGGTCAGCTCGATGACGCCCAGGCCGGCACCGAAATGCCCGCCGGTCTGCCCCACGGTATAGAGCAGTTCCTGGCGCAGCTCGTCGGCCAAAGGCTCGAGGTCGGCTTCGGCCAGCCGGCGCAGGCCAGCAGGCGTGTCGGCGCGGTCGAGCAACGGCGTGACCGGGCGTTCGCGGGGGATCTCTTGAAACGTCGTGGGCATCAGGCGAGTCGTTATAGGTTTGAAGACGCGGCAGTTTACCCCATTGTGGGAAAAGCTGCCCATTCAAGCGGGGGCCTACGCCCTCTGTGGGAGCGGGTTTACCCGCGAATGCGATGTTGCATCAACCACCGC